>JAZOOW010000136.1:0-21505 GCA_045655145.1 Eubacteriales bacterium
AAAAAAAGCCCGCCGCCGAGCTCTGCGGCCGTCTTTTTATACCCGTGTGGGTGTCTTTTGTGAAATGCTTTGTTATTCTGCCTTGGAAGAAACGGGCGTGCTCTTTTGGCTGCCTTCTCCCGCATCTCCTTTCGGCTTGCGCGAACGCGACGGACGGCGACGGCGGCGCGTATAGCTCTCCGCCTCGGAAAGACGACGGCGGTAGTCGGCCTCCTTTGCCTCATCCGAGGGGAACATCACGCACCGCGCGCGGAAGCTCCCATTAAAGTTCTGCATCACGCGCAGGCGCAAAAACAGCTTGCCGTGCGTGGGGCAAGAGAGGAGCAGGGAATAGCGCTGCCCCTTGGAATGCAGAACCTCGCCCTCTTTTGCAAGGGGTGCACCGCAGGTGGGGCAGGTCGGGGCGGTGACAAGCTCCGTATCAAGCAGATCCTCCGGCTTCCCGTAGCCCTTCTGTCCTGCATCGGCATCGCCGATCACCGTGGAGAAGAGATACTCGCCATCACTATTTTCCTGATAATTGGCGATGCCCCCTGCCACGTCCAGCCGCTTGGCGACAAGTGCTGTAAAATAGGCGTCATTCAGCGCATCGTGGGCGGGGAGATTTTGCTCAATGCCAAAAAACTCCATTGCAAATTCAAGTGAGCGCTGATGCTTGGTCTTTTCGGTCTGGCGGTTAAAGATCAGCTGCAGGTCGTAAGTGCGGTGCAGCCATTCTCCGTCCAGCTTATGTGCGCGGAGATTGTCCTCCAGCATGGGGATGTCGTCAGGGCCCCAGGTGAGGAAGGCAAAATCCTCGCCGCACCATTTTTGGAAGCGTACGATTGCCTCGGGGAGCGGTGTGCCGTGGTCGGCCATGACCTGATCAATGCCTGTCAGACGTGCCACATGGCGTTGGATGCTTTTGAAAAATTTAGGCTTGACCGTAATGCGGTAGCTGCCGATAATGTTGAGCTGCTCGTCAAGCTTGACAGCTCCGATCTGAATGACCTCTCCGCGCAGGCGGCAGGAGAGCCGCTTTTGAACGGCCAGGGCCTTTTGCGCGTATGCTTGGTTCCACTCAAGATCGAGGGATATGTAATTCATAGTAGTGCTTCTTTCTAAAAAATATCACTCCTATTCTATCATGAATACGCCGCATATGCAAGGGGTTTTCAAAAAAACATGGTTTTTTGCCGTCTTATTCAATCGTCGTGTCAAGGCGGAAGCGGAGGATCTTACGCAGGGTGTTTTTGGGGAATTCCTCATGGCGGATGCGGAGAAGGCCGATCTTTTTGTAGGGAACGGCCGTGCGGTTGTAATCCTCGATGAGCGGATCGAGATAGGCCTTTGCATCCGAAATGCCGTTCTTTTCAAGGTAATCGGGGTCGGGATAGATCTCGGCTACAACGGTGTTGTGCATGATGCCGCGGCGACTTTTTCCCTCATAGACAACGCATTCCATAACACCCGGCAGGGCAGAGAGTGCGCTTTCGATCTCCTCGGGATAGACATTTTTACCGTTGGAGAGGATGATCAGATTTTTAAGACGTCCCGTGATATAGAGCGCACGGCTCGCGTCAAAGCGGCCAAAATCGCCTGTGCGGAAATATCCCTGTGCATCGAAGGCGGCCTCAGTCGCCTCGCGGTCCTTGAAATAACCGAGCATGACGTTGACACCCTTCACGCGGATCTCACCCTCGCCGTTTTCGTTCGGATCAGCGATGATCACATCGTCATCGGCTACGGGGAAACCAACGCTCCCCAGAATGTTACGGCGGGAATGGTTGAAGGATACGACGGGCGAGCATTCGGTAATGCCGTAGCCGTTGAGCACACAAATACCGATGCCGTCAAAGAAATCCAGGATCTCACGGCTGATCGGCGCACCGCCTACGACAACGGTGTGCAGGTTGCCGCCAAAGACCGAGAGGACAGAGGAAAACAGGCGGCGGCGCAGGTCGATCCGCGCATGACGCAAAAGCCGGCTGGTCTTTTGGGCAAAGGCAAAGGCTTCCTCCTTACCCTGATCCTTGATGCCTGCAAGGATCTTGCGGTAAAAGGTTTCGAGATAAAGCGGCACAAGGATCAGATGCCCCGGCTTTTCATCCCGCAGCTCCTTCAGAACATAGCGGATGCCGGAGGACAGATAAACCTCTGCTCCGATGGCAAAATCGCCAAGGAGGCAGGTGTTTGCACCAAAGGTATGATGCGGCGGCAGGAGGGCAATGGTCTTGTGCGAGAGGTCAACGTGGGGGATGATGTTGTAAATATTACGCAGAATGCCGCGCTGGGTGAGCATAACGCCCTTTCCCTTGCCGGTGGTGCCGGAGGTAAACACGAGAAGCGCCATGGCATCCGGATCCACGCTTGCACCGTTGAGGAGGGCCTCATTCTCGGAAATGCGCTCCTTCCCCTTGGCGATCAATCCGCATACAGAGCCTTCCCCTGCATCCGAGAGGGAGAGAGAAAAGCTACGCCCCTCGGGAAGTGCCTCCATGCTTTTAAGAAGGTCCTCGTCACAGAAGAAAAATTCTGCCTCTGCCGTGCGGCAGGTCTCGGCAAGATCGGCTGTCTGCCAGGCAGGATCCAGGGGAACAGCCACAGCACCGGAGGCCAAAACCGCCTGATAGACACACATCCACGGATAGGAAAGCTTGCCGATAATGGCACAGTGCCGTCCGGCAATGCCAAGGCGAAGAAGCTCTCCTGCCAGGACGCGCACATCCATGCAAAATTCAGAGAAGCTGACACGCACCGCCTCGCGGTCGGTGGGCACCTTGCGGTAGGAATAAGCGATCTGCTCGCCGTAAAGCAGCTCGTTGCGTGTCAAAAGCTCGCGCAGGGTGGTGCAGTCGGGTATGGAGTGAGAAGCATATTTTTTCATGGCGATCTCCTTTTTCTGCTTTTGTCAGTTCTTGACAAAAGCGTATTGATCTGCTAAAATGTACTTTGTTATCATTGTGAAACAAAGGTATCACGATGAGTATATGGTCTTTTTTTGAGAAAGTCAAGAAAACAGCTTGCTTTTGATACGATTTCGAGCAAGTGTATCACGGGGGAGCGCATATGGGTAAAAACAGCAAAACCACCGCATTTTTGAAGGAATGCATGGCAGATGCCTTGATCTGCCTCATGCAGGAGAAGCCGCTTGACAGGATCTCGGCGGCTGATATTGCAGAGCGGGCAGGGGTGGGACGAGCCACGTGGTTCCGTCATTTTTCCTCCAAGGAGGAGGCGGTAACCTATAAGCTGTTGTGCTTATGGCATCATTGGGCTGTGGCAAACGATCTTGGCGGGCATCGCCGTTACAGCGTGGATAATGCCATTTATTTCTTCCGCTTTAATTATGAGATACGCGAATTGCATACCGTCATTTATCGGGTAGGCCTTCGATCGGCCATTTACGATGCGTTTTATTCGATCATGATGCCAACGCTGGATAGCGGCGGTGCGGATGATACGCGGGAACGGTATGAAGGGAAGTTTTTTTCCTATGGTCTGTTCGGCCTTTTGGACGAGTGGATCAA
This sequence comes from Eubacteriales bacterium, assembly GCA_045655145.1. Taxonomy (GTDB): domain Bacteria; phylum Bacillota; class Clostridia; order Oscillospirales; family CAG-272; genus UBA1740. The sequence goes on from JAZOOW010000136.1 coordinate 3,510, forward strand.
GAACGGCTTTCGCGAAACACCGCGTGAGCTTGCCCATCTTTACCGCCGTGCCATCACGGGTAGCTTGCGCACGAGTCTCGGCGAAAAGAAAAAATAAGCCTTCACGCTTTTTTGCCTCTCGCGCACCTTTGAATTGCTTGACAAAATGCGTCGGGCGCAGTATAATAAAGCAGTAGGTTATGAGCACGATTCCACAACAGATGGAGGATACGATGGAGAACGCCAATCACATTCCCGCGCTTTTTGGATGTATGGTATTCGGTGACAGCGCCATGCGTGAGCGCTTGCCCGAGGATGTATATACTGCCCTGCGCAGAACGATCCGCCGCGGTGCGCCGCTGGATTCCGAGATTGCCGATCCCGTGGCCGAGGCGATGCGCACATGGGCCATGGAGCGCGGTGCTACGCACTATACCCACTGGTTCCAGCCGCTGACGGGCATTACGGCCGAGAAGCATGACAGCTTTATCGAGCCCGCTGCCGAGGGGCAGGTCATCATGAAGTTTTCCGGCAAATCCCTTGTGCGGGGTGAGTCGGATGCCTCCTCCTTCCCGAACGGAGGCCTGCGTGCCACCTTTGAGGCGCGCGGCTATACGGCGTGGGATCCTACCTCGCCTGCCTTTGTGCGGGATCACACCCTGTACATTCCCACCGCCTTTTGCTCGTTTGGCGGGCATGCCCTTGATAAAAAAACCCCGCTTCTGCGTTCGATGGAGTGCCTGCGTAACGCTTCCCGTCGCATCATGACGCTGTTTGGCAAAACGGATATCGGCACCATCAATCCGACGGTCGGTGCGGAGCAGGAATATTTCCTCATTCCCAAGGAGATCTTTGACGAGCGTCCCGATCTGCGCCTTTGCGGCCGTACGCTCTTTGGCGCGCGTCCCCCCAAGGCACAGGAGCTTGGCGATCACTATTTCGGCACGATCAAGCCCCGTGTCAAGGCCTTTATGGACGAACTGGATGCTGAGCTTTGGCGGCTTGGTATCATGGCCAAGACCGAGCATAACGAGGCGGTACCCTCACAGCATGAGCTGGCACCGATCTTCTGCACCACCAATATTGCCTGCGACCACAACCAGCTGACCATGGATATGATGAAGCGCGTGGCAGAAAAGCATGATCTTGTGTGCCTGCTTCATGAAAAGCCCTTTGCCTATGTCAATGGCTCGGGCAAGCATAACAACTGGTCGGTATCTACCTCGCGCGGTGTCAACCTCCTTGAGCCCGGTGACTCACCCGAGGACAATGCACAGTTCCTTTTGTTCCTGACGGCCCTGATCGCGGCCGTGGATGAATATGCCGATCTTCTTCGCATCTCGGTAGCCGACGAGGGGAACGATCACCGACTTGGTGCCAACGAGGCACCGCCCGCCATTCTTTCTGTCTTTCTCGGTGATGAGCTGACGGAGATTTTGGATTGCTTGGCTGAGGGACGCCCTTATGATCAGCACGAGCAGGGGAAAATGGATATCGGAGCCAGCGTGCTCCCCAAATTCCCGAAGGATAACACGGATAGAAACCGCACCTCACCCTTTGCCTTCACGGGTAACAAGTTTGAGTTCCGTATGCTCGGCTCCAGCTGCTCCATTGCGGATGCCAACACGGTGATGAACACCATCGTCACGGAGCTTCTTGAGCGCTTCTCCGACCGCCTTGAAAAGGCGGAGGATTTCAACGGCGAGGTCAAGGCCATCGTGACCGAGACCTACCTTGCCCACAAGCGCATCCTGTTTGACGGAAACGGCTATTCCGCAGAATGGTGTGCTGAAGCGGCGCGCCGCGGCCTGCACAATTATCCCACCGCCGCAGAGGCTATTCCGCATCTTGTTGACAGAGAGAACGTCGCACTCTTTGAAAAGCATGGCATCTTTACCGAGGTTGAGCTTGAGTCCCGTTGCGAGATCATGCTGGAAACCGTGGTCAAGCATATCGGCATTGAGGCAAGCACGATGCTGGAGATGGCCAAGAGGGATATTCTGCCTGCCATTTATGCCTATACCGATCACCTTGCCAAGGGGCTTGTAAACAAGTCAAAGCTCGGCATTCCCCAACCCTCTCAACATAAGCTCCTTGCCCGTCTTGCCGCGCTGGCAGACGAGGTGTCGAGCGGAATTGACCATCTTCAGGACATGCTTGCATCCTTGTCGGCGGTGGAATCGCTCGCCGATCGTGCACTCCTTTACAGCCGTGATCTGCGCGCATCTATGAATAGCCTCCGCCATGCAGTCGACGAGGCCGAAACCGTTGTCGCGCGGGACTATTGGCCCTACCCCTCTTATACCGATATTCTCTTTTACAGATAATACAAAAGGACACGCACGCGTGTCCTTTTGTATTATCTGCGGCGCGGCACGGTGATCCCTTGGGGGAGGGATCAGACCGTGGCAAGGCGCCGCCGCTTCATCTGTCCGATCACCTTGCCGCAGCAACGGAACTCGGAAAAATTGGCGATCAGAATATCCTGAAAGGCGGGGTTGAAGGAGTGAAGATACTCTCCCGTATACCGCTTGAAGTAGCCCTCGCCGTCTGCAACAAAGATGCCAAGGTCGCCAACGGCCACCTCGCTTTGCCGCTTGACAAGCAAAATGTCCCCGTCAAAAAACTTCGGCTCCATGCTGTTACCGCTGACGCGCAGGGCAAAATCCGCACCAAGCGATACCTTGGTCGCACGCACGTCTATCGTTTCACAGTAGCCGCTGTCATCAAGCCACGCACCTGTTCCGGCGGATACGGGAAGCATATAGAGCGGGAGGGTGATCATGTGCAGCTCCTCGACGGCTTCTGCATCAGGCGGCATGCTTTCCTTTTCAATGCGCGAGAGCTCCTTGTCCATGACAAGCTCTGTCAGCTCACGCCCGTTTACATCCAAGCGGCGATATTTACGCAAAATACGGCACTCGTCAGGGGTGCTGCCGTGCGCGCCGCCGCTATCTCCCGTCAGCACTTCGAGGGGGCAGGCAAGCGCGTGTGCGATGGCCAGCGCAACCGAAAGGCGCGGCTCCTCGATCGCGCCCGAGAGGATCTTGTTAAGTGTACTGCAGGGGATGCCGCTTTCACGGCTAAGCTGCTCGGTAGTCATGTGCCGGGCGGCTTTTTGCATTTTTACGCGTTGTGCAAAGGTCATGGGCATGGCCTCCTTTGATGATGGTAAAGGAATTATAACACATATTTTCCATTTTGTAAAGATGTTTTTGTAAAAAATATCCAAAAATGGAAAAAATCTTCCAAAAAGAGAAAAACCGCGCAGAGCATAGGCTCCGTGCGGTTTTCCTTTTTGCGTTCATTCGCCAAGCATCATGAAAAGGAAGATGAGCAGTCCAAGGAGGGCGATCCCACCAAAAACAAGGAGTGCGATCTTGAGCGGTGAGAGCGGTGCCCGTCCTGCCGCCCGTCCGGTTTCTCCGTTCACCATAAACGGATACAGCTTTCCCCGATAGCGGTAGGTCGCGATCCAAAGCGGCAGGAGGATATGCTTAAAGCGCACGTCATGGAAGCGGTGGCGGTATTGCATGCCGCGATAGGTGTCGTAGCCAAGGGAGGCCTCAATATGCGCACACATGCGGCACTCCATAATACGGCGTGCTTCCGCAAAGCCGCCCGAAAGGCTGACGCTATACCGCTCCGAGAGAAAGCCTGCCAGATAAGCGGGGTTATATACGTGAAGCACCTTCATGCTGTACGGAGAAACCTTTTCAAGTAGCCTTCGGTCGACGTTTTTCGAGGCGATGACGGGAATATCGTCAAAATGCAGCTGCCGACTGCCGCTGACCGGATACCAGTCGATGACCGTGCGCGTGCGTGTTTGCGTTTTCCCGTTCACGCGGACGGTGTAGTGCCGGACGCGGCGCCTTCCGCCAAAGCCGTTAAAATCCGTATCCAATGCGGCATCAAAGGTCCATGTGGGAATATAGATGCCCTGCGGCTCGGGGCGGTGCGTGCCACGGCGGAACTTGCGCGGCGCGAGGTAGCGCTTTTTTACCCAATCGGAGAAGGTCTTGACGGCGGCCTCCTCGCTGATGCGGAAGGGCATCATGGTTTCAGGCAGGATCAGGCGGTCGGAGGGGCGCGGCTCTGTTACGTAATGCGAGCCGCAAAAGGGGCAGGTGGCCGTTACGGCGGCAGGGGAGATCATCGTATCCGCGCCGCAGGAGGCGCAGGTAATCAGGCGGTCCTCCTCGTTTTCCCAGATCGGCGCATCATAGCGGTCATCATCGGGGAAGTACAGGTATTCGGGTGCCTCGCGGAGGGGGGATCCGATCTCCTTTTGGGAGGTGCAATAGCTGCAATACAGCTTGCCGTGCACGGGAGAATAAGACATCTGATTGCCGCACCTCGCACACGGAAAGCCGATGGCACGTGCAGGCCGCTCTGCTTGCGTGCCGTTCGGTGCTTCCTTTTCTTCGGCGGGCTGTTGATTTTGTTCGTCCGTCATGATGTGTTCCTCGCAGTCATATTCCTGTGGCAGGGAGAATAGAATAGAACAGGTCAGATCACACGCGGCGGCAAAGCTCGTCAAGACAGGCGCGGCAGATCAGCTTGCCCTTGAACTTGACGGTGTCCCCCGTGCTGTCGCAAAAAAGACAGGCAGGGGCATGCTTGGCAAGCAGGATCTTATCCCCCTCTGTGTAGATCTCAAGATCGTCGCGGTCCTGAATATCCAAGACGCGGCGGATCTCACTGGGGATAACAACACGGCCGAGAGAATCAATTTTTCTGACAATTCCTGTTTCTTTCATAGGGGTATTACTCACTTTCTGCAAACTGGAAGATACTGACATTCTACCAGAAAATGACAGAAAAGTCAATGCTTTTACAAAAAATAACATTATTAGCGCAGAATTTTCAAGAAAAGAGAAGAGAGGGGCAAGCATACATGTCCATGCTCTTTTGTGGATGCCGATGTCAAATGAACGCTACGAGAGGATTCTCTCCTGTTTGCCGGGGGGCGTGTGTCGTGAAATAGGTCGCATTGCCGCAGAAAATGCAGATTTTTTCTCCGGTCTGTCCGAGATACGCCTGCGTGCGGGGCGTTATGCGGCCGTTACGCTGGCAGGACGGAACCTGCTTCTTTCCCACAAGGTGACAGAGGCCGAGCTGGCGATGATCTTCCGTCGGTTGTCGGGAGATTCTCTCTACCGGCACAAAGAAAGCCTTGCGGAGGGGTATTTGACGGTGCTTGGCTACCGTATCGGTGTCGGTGGACGTGCGATCACAGAGGGGGGTGCGGTTGTCGGTGTTGGAGAGGTCAGCTCGCTGTGTATCCGTATTCCGCATGATATCAAGGGGGCAGGGCGCGTGGGCGTGGAGGCTTTTTCGGCACTCGGACGGCGGCGCGGTGTGTTGGTTTATTCGGCACCCGGCGTCGGGAAGACCACCTTCTTGCGTGATCTTGCCGCAACCCTTGCCTGCGGACGGGATGCCATGCGTGTTGTGCTGATCGATACGCGGGGCGAGCTTTGCGAGGCGGAGCCGCATCCCATGTCCCAGATAGATGCCTTGTCAGGATACCCGATGGCTGTCGGGATCGAGATCGCCACGCGCACCCTCTCCCCCGAGGTCATTATCTGTGATGAGATCGGAAGCTATGAGGAGGCGGAGGCCGCTTTGTCGGTCGTTGGCGGCGGCGTGCCGATCATTGCTTCCGCCCATGCGGGGGATCTTGCAGAGCTGCTTGCGCGTCAGCCGATCCGCCTGTTACATGAGCTTTCTGTATTTGGAGCCTATGTAGGGATCCGGCGGGATGACACGGGTTATCACTATACGGTAGATCGGTGGGAGAGCTGTCAATAAAGGATCACCCCTCACGGCCTACCCGTGTGGTCTGAAAAGATCTTTTTTGCGGTCATGCAGGCGTGCCACGCACGCTTGCAGAAAGGAGCTTCTATGCTGTTTCGTGTTGGTGGCAGTCTGCTATTGGTAGGACTTTCGCTTTACGGATGCTATTCCTTTTCCTTGCTGGAGGAGCGTCGCGTGCGTCAAACCGAGGGTTTTTTGCTCCTTTTGCGGTATATACGGACGCAGATCGCTTGCTTTCGTGCAACGGTCGGGGATATTTACACATCCTTTGAAAACCGTGCGCTGACGGAATGCGGCTTTCTTGCCGCCCTGCGGCGGATCGGCTTTTCGGAAGCCATGAATGTGTCCAGGGCCCGCCTCTATCTTGATGAGGAGGAGCTGCGCCTGCTCTCCGCCTTCGGTGAGGAGATCGGGCAGGGCTATGCGGAGGATGCGCTCGCTTTATGTGATTACACCGTGTCGGAAATGGAAAAGGCCATGGAAAAGCGGCGTGCCGAGGCACCGCGGCGTACCCGCGTTGCACATTCGCTTGTCATGACGGGAGGACTTGTCCTTGTTTTCCTGCTTCTTTGAATTTAAGAAAGGGAATAAATAAGAAAGGATATAAAAAGAATGGATGTGAGCTTGGTATTAAAGGTGGCGGGGATCGGCATTTTGGTATCGGTCGCCCAACAGATCCTGTCCCGCGCAGGGCGGGATGAGCAGGCAATGCTCGTATCCCTGGCGGGGATCGTATTGGTGCTTCTTCTGCTTGTCGAGGAAATTGGCCGCCTGTTTGCGCTGGTAGAAAGCGTGTTTGGGCTTTGAGCATCCTGCAATTAGCCGCCACGGCGGTGCTGTTTGCCATGCTGGCATACAGTCTGCGTGCGTTATCCTCCAAGATGACGGGGCTGCTTTCACTGCTGTCAGGCCTTTTTTTGCTCGGGGCGGCACTCATGCGCTACGGGGAGCCGATCTCCTTTCTCCTGTCCTTGGGGGCCTTCCGAGAATTTGAGGACAGCCTCTCGGTCATTTTGCGTATGCTGGGCATCGGCATGCTGTGTACGCTGACGGCGGATACCTGCCGTGATCTTGGGGAGGAGGGGATCGCCTCCCGTGTCGAGCTGTGCGCCAAGGCAGAGATCCTGTTGCTCTCTCTGCCCTTCCTTGAGGAGCTTTTCTCCATATTTACGGAGGTTACAGGATGAGGAAAAAGGAAAAAGAAGGATGGCGCGGTAGGGGCTCCCCCCACACGGGCCTGCGCTTTTTTGCGATGCGCCGCGCGTCGGCGCGCGCGGTCTTGGCGATGGTGGCAGTCGTTCTGTGGGTGTCCTTGCTTACGCTTCCCTGTGCTGCCATCGGGGAGGATATTCTGCCCGATCTTGTCGATGCGCTTCCTCCGTCCGTGGAGGAGGCACTGCGGGATCATATCACGCCCGAGGGGGCGGAGGAGCTGATCGGGGCAGAGTATGTTGCCTCGTTGCTTTTACGGACATTTTCGGACGGGCTTTCGGAAATCGGCGGCTTTCTTTTACACATGCTGGGGATCACCCTGCTCTTTGCGCTCCTGTCCCATCTTTCCGAGAGCTTTGGGGGGAAGACGGCCGCCGAGGGTGCCGTTACGGGCATGACAGTTGTCCTGACAGCCTATCTTCTCACACCGATCACCGCCGATATGGAGCGCGTGATCGGTGCACTTGGCGATATGCGGGATTTTGCAAACGGCCTTATTCCCGTGTTTGGCGGCTTGTATGCGATGGGGGGAAGCAGCGGCACGGCGGTGGCCTCCGCCTCGGGCTTTGCGACATTTGTCTATCTCCTTGAGCAGCTCATCAGTAGCTTTTTGCCGCAGGTGCTGCGCCTTTTGCTTGTCTTTACGGTCATCTCCTCCGTGCGTGAGCGGCAGGTGCTTCACGGCGTTTTTCGCAGTATCCGTGGGCTGTATGTATCGCTTTTGGGCTTTGCTTCTCTTCTTCTTGTTACCTCCATTGGCTTCCAAAGCACGCTGGCGGCGGCAACGGACAATCTGGCAACCACCTCGGTGCGCTTTGCCGTGGGCAACCTCATTCCCATCATAGGGGGTAGCCTTGGCGGAACGCTACGCACCGTGAACGCCACGCTCTCGCTTCTCAAGGGGACGGTGGGGACGCTGTCGGTGATCGCACTTCTTCTCCTTTTGCTGCCGCCGCTGATCGGCATGCTTCTGCATCGATTTTCCCTGTCGCTGGCCGCCACAGCCTGTGATATTCTGGGGAGCGGACGGGGCGCGCGCATTTTCCGTGAGTTTTGCGGTGTTTACGATCTTGCCATCGCCACCCTTGCCATCGGCAGTGTGCTGTTTCTTTTGATCATCGGTATATTGACCAAATGCGGCCTTGCCCTTGGCGGCGCGGTCGCGTAGGGAGGTGTATCATGCAGGATTATGTATATTCCTTATTGCTCGTGGCGGTCATTGGCCTTCTTTGTGAGCTTTTGATGCCCACACGGAGTGAGGGGGTGCGCCGTGCGGTCAGCTTTGGGATCGCACTCTTTTCTCTCTTGATCCTCGCACGACCGCTCACAGGCCTCTCTGAGCTATCCTTTCAGATCACCGAGGAGCTACCTTCCTTTTCCGAGCGCTTTGAAGGCTCCTTTGCCGAAACCGAGGCGCTGATGGCAGAGGCGGTAGGGGAGGGCATTGCAGAGGATCTGGCCGCGCATTTCGGGTTATCAGCGGCAGAGATCACGGCCAAGGTCACGCTGTCCTTGGAGGGAGATGATCTGTGCGTTTCATCACTTTCGCTTTCCTTGACGGGGGGCGCGCAGTATGCCGACCACATAGCCGTGGCGGCTTATGCCAAAGCGGCGTATCAAATTACAGGAGAGGTGCTGATCCATGGCGGAAAATAAACTGCTTTCAAAATACTTGAAGGGATTAAAGGGAAAGGAGATGCTGCTGCTGCTTCTCGCGGCAGGAATCCTTCTTTTGTTCCTTGGCGGAAATCGGGGAGAAGTAGCAAATACACACGACGATGCCGCAGATGTGGCGGCGCGCACCGAGGCCTATCGCGTGGCCATGGAGGAGGAGCTGACGGTCCTTTGCAGTCGCGTGGAGGGGGTTGGTGCGCTTGAGCTTCTGCTCACGCTGGAGGGGAGTGAGCAGGCTGTGTACGCTACGGATACAGGACAAAACGGCAGGGTAGACTACGTCATAAACGGGGGTGAGGGACTGCTTCTGTACCGTGAGTATCCGCGGGTGCGCGGTGTTGCGGTGGTGTGTGAGGGAGGGAACGATCCTGCCGTGCGCGCACAGCTGACGGCGCTCCTGTCAGCACTGCTGGATATCGGGAGCAACCGAATTTCCATCGGGCGGTAAAGAAACGGAATATCGAGCAGGGTTCCTGCATATATATGGAACACAAAGCAAAAAGAAATTTCTGGGAGGAAACACAAATGGCAAAGGTCAACGTTTTTGGCAAGCAGGGCATATTTGCAAGGATCGGAAAGAAAAATCTTCTGGTTTTGGGGGCAATTTTGCTCATTGGCGTGGCGGTGTATCTGAATTACATATGGTTCTACAACCCCATGTCTGACATTGGATACGGCGACAACAACATGCAGAATCAGTACGGAGATCAGACACAGACAAACACAAACAACACGGTAGATTCCTACTTTGCATCTGCACAGCTGGCACGGGAGAAGGCGCGCGATGAGGCACTGGATGTCCTGCAAACGGTCGTGGACAGCGAGGATGCGCTGCAAGAAACCAAGGATGCGGCACTTGCCGACATCTCACGCATTGCGCTGGATATGGAGCAGGAGGCCAATATTGAGAGCCTTGTGCTTGCCAAGGGCTTTTCAAACTGCGTTGCCGTGATCAACGGGGATGCGATCAGCGTCATCGTGGAAACAGACGGCTTACTGCCGAGCCAGGTGGCACAGATCAAGGAGATCGTCTACGAGCAGACAGGGATCAAGCCTGCCGGTATTAAGATCATCGAGAAGGCAACAGAGGCATAAGAAATGAGCCTTGCCGGGTATACCCGGCAAGGCCTTTTTTTTGAAAAAAGCCGTTCTGTGCGCTCTCCTGTGCATAAACTTCTCTTTTTTTACCATGCTGTATCAAAAAAGGAGAATACAAATGCTACGGGAAAGCAACGACGGCATCCTCTTTTTTCTTTGCGGTATTGTGCTATATCCCTCGCTTGAGGTGCTTTGGCGCGGATATACGCATGTCGGCATGGCCATAGCGGGCGGGATCGCCGCCCTCCTTTTGTACGGACTGCACCATCTGTTTGCGGCGTACCCACTTCTTTTGCGTGCGGTGATCGGCGGTGGTATTGTGACGGTGCTTGAATTTATTTTCGGTGTCATTTTGAATATTTTTCTCGGCCTTTCCGTGTGGGACTATTCCGCGCTTCCGCTTCAGCTGATGGGGCAGATTTCCTTTTTCTATTTTCTTCTTTGGTGCGGGCTTTCCTTGGCGGTAGGGATCGTTGTGCGGCGGCTGGATGCGGAGCGGGAAGAAATTTCCACCTCTTAAATGCCGTTCGCCTGTATAAGGATGGGGCGAATGGGTATCATAAGAACAGATACGAAACACACCGGCGCGCGGCGTGGGGCGTATCCGACGCACACAGAAAGGAAAACACCACGCCATGACGAAAAAAGATCTGCCGCTCCACTTTCTCTATGCCTTGGCACAGGATAAACGGGCTATGCAGAATTTTGCCGGACTTAGCGACAAGGAACGGGACGCTGTTCTTTCACGGGCTATGGCCGCCACGTCGAGGGCGGATATGCAGTTGATCGCACAATCCCTTTCGGACGAGATGGGTTGTGTTGAGCATCACTGAGCATTTTCCCGCGGTGCGGGCGGTGACGGCTTTGCCGTCACCGCTTTTTCTTTTTTTCATTACAAGAAGAAAGAGAGAACTCGACGGACTCGCCGCTCTGTTCTCTCTTTTGTTTTTTGTGTTGGGGTTTACCCTTCTTTTGTTTTGAAGCAGTTTATCAATTTTATGATAACCTCTTGCTCCTCTGTTGAAAGATTGGATATGTCAAGCATAATTTTATCCGACGTTCCGAGCAAGTAGTCTGCCGTTACATGAAAAAGCTCCATCATTTCTATAATATTGCTTAATGAAGGGGAGGAAAGCGACATTTCCCACGAGTTGACAGCACTGCGCGAAATGCCTAGCTTTTTTGCGAGGTACGACTGAGTAAAGCCTGCTTTATCCCTAAGATACCGGATTTTATCGCCAATATTACTTATCATGTGTTACAAAGCACCCCTCTTTTGTCTACATTGTATAATATCTAAAAAGATTATGCATTATCATTCATGATAATTAACAATTGACAAAAAGCTTTTTTTGCGTTATAATGGGAGCATCTTTTTTTATGGAGGTTTTTAACAAATGAAAATCAAAAGCTTGAGCATGATCTTGATGCTTGCCCTTTGCCTGTCAGTCAGCGGTGTATATGCCACCTGGACATATGCCGAGGCTGAGGTTGCGTCTGTGGATACCACGGCAAAGCTTTCTATTGATGAGGCTGTCGTCTCCGGTGCGGCAGGTACGCTTGCAGTTGATGCATCGGAGCTTACCATGAAGGTGGTAAACGGAGGAGGCTACACGACAAAGCTTGCGGTTACGGGTACTGTTTCCGTCACCTTTACTCCCACCGCAGAAACGGATGCATCCAAGGTCCCCACCGCGTTTACCTGGTCTATCTCTGCTACCGATGCCGCCCTCGCTGCTGATCACGGTGGCGAAAAGATACTTACAGGTGTAACCACCACCCCACAGAATATTACTCTCAATGCGGAGAACAGCTACACCGTTACGATCCAGGCATCCGAGATTGCCGCGCTGATCGATCTCACCGAGATAACTCTCGAAACATCTGACGAGCACGCTCTCTACAAAGCGATCGTTGATGGCCTTGATGCATTCACCATTACAGTTGCTCCTGCTAACTAATTCCGCTTTTGCTTTGTTGGGCGGCCTTTGCCGCCCAACAAAATCTAATCTATCTGCCCTTTTGCATACACGGCGGTTGCGTGCATAAGGGCTTTTTTAAAAAATAATGAATGAACTTGATTTATATATACTAATACTCTGCCTCATTGTATATGTCGCGCTCGTTTCGTTTTTCTCGGTGCTGACGGTCGTTATAGCGAGGATGTCGCTTCGTCTGATCAGGATCGGCGCAGAGGATGAGCGCATTATAAAAGAGCATCGAAGCAGCCAAGAGAAAAGGCGCGGATGCCTCGTTAGCATATTCGACAAGACTGTGTCGATCGTAATATGTATGCTTCTGGTGGCTTGCCTTTTGGTGTCTGTGACGGCTACTCTTTCCGAGCGCGGTGTTTGCTGTGCATCGCTGCCTTGCATCAGAGTGGTTAAATCTGCATCCATGGCTACGCGTGAGGAAAGCAACGAATACCTTTTCGCAAACGGGCTTACCGACCAGATACAGACCTTTGACCTTATATTTACACACAGCATACCCCCCGAGGATGAGCTTGCGCTATACGATATTGTGGTTTATGAGGTAAAAGGCGAATACATTATTCACCGCATCGTAGGCATTGAGGAGCCTAACGAAAAGCACCCCGATGAGCGCTATTTTCTTTTGCAAGGAGATGCTGTGCGATTCAGCGATAAGTTCCCGGTAAAATATGAGCAGATGCTCGGTATATATCGTGGAGAGCGCATCGCCGCAGTGGGGAGCTTTGTCGCCTTTATGCAGTCGCCCGCAGGCTTTTTGTGCTTTATCCTTGCCCTGTTTACTATAATCTCGATTCCCGTTCTTGAAAGGAAATTCAAAAAAGAGGAGATTCTTCGCCTTGAAATCCTCGAAGCGAGCGGAGCGCTGTGCAACACCGAAAACACGTTGCACACAAGCGCGTTGGTCACGCCTAAAGCCGAGCCTGAGGCAGAGGTTGAACCGGAGGAGCGGCTTAAAAACGAAGAAGAAATACGCCATCATTCAGTCCCTCTGGGCAGATCTCTTAAAAAAAGCAGAAAAAAGAGGGACATCGACCTCTTCAAGAAACGCCTTTCTCTGCTCGAAGCAGAGAGCTTGCGCTACTATAACAGAATATGTGAGGAGCTTGAAGCATATCGAGAGCTCAGGTACAGCTACAGTAAAACCTACCGCACCTTCCGTCTGGGAGGAGCACCAATGCTGAGGCTGACGGCGAGAGGGCGTACGCTGTACTGTTATCTGACGGAGAAATGTGGCTTTGCCGAGGAACTCAAGAAGGTCGTATCCTATAACCCAAACGAAAAATACCCTTACGCTCTTGCGGTGGTAAGAGAGGATATTGCAGACCTCATTTTACGCATCATATCCTCCGCTGTCGCAGCTATACCAAAAGAAAAGAGGAAAGGGCACGGTGAGCTCGTAACGGTTGCAGAGGACGGCCTTCACTATCAGACATTCCGTTTCACAGACGAATAGGGGGACCATCATGAAATCAAACTTACACAGAATGCTTCCTATCGTCCTGCTTCTACTGCTCGCTATGAGCGTTAACGGTGTTTGGGCGACCTTTGTTTACAGCGAGGGCGTGGTAGAAAATGTTGAGGGTAGCATTTCGCTCGGTGTAGGCAATTTCACCTATGAAACGGGTAACGGCAGCTTTTCCTCACAGGCGGAGATGATGGATTATCTTACCGACCCGAGCAATGCCGACGCAGTTTCCGAAAAGTATTTTGACGGTTCTCTGGATGTCACCGTAAACGGGGACGGCACACTCGCCCTCTCAACGCCTTCGGCCACGAAATCTGTGCTCATTACCGCAGAATTTATTTATGAGCTTCAACAGGTTGGGGTAAAAAGCATCGTTATCAATGATTTTTCCGTATATGGTAGCTACAATAATATATATATTAATTATACGAATTATACAGGAGAATCAGAAGGACATTATTTGCTCGGTGGCGAGTGGAGGCTTGACATCTCATCCCCCCTCCTTACCCCAAGCGGAGATGGGTATGTGTACACACAAAACGGACAGACGAGCACTGCCGAAAATATCAGCTTGACAACGAACTGGTTCGATTATTCGTGGACCATCGGCTCTATGAGCTTTGAATAATATCCCGTTGTTCGGGACAGCGTTGTCCCAAAACATAAGAGAAAATTTCACCAACAGAAAAAGAGAGGACATTGTGGATGAACCACTTTGTTCTCTCTTTCTTTTTTCGACAAGAGCCGCACTCATTCTGTGGGACGCTGATTTTTTATGTATGATTACTTTTATGCATGCTTTGCGGCAAGATCGGCCTCAGCGTCCAGCCGTTTGTTGCGGAAGTACAGGGCAATATCCATGGAAATGGCTACAAAGTTGAATATATAGAAGAAAAAGCCAAGGCAAAAGATAAAGCCGGATGCTTCCAGAAGGGACACCTGAATGATTTTACGCAGGATCCCGACAGCATAGCCCCCAAGGATGATGACCTCAAAAAACAGGCTCTTCCCCTTTGCTGTGCGCGAGATGAGTGATTTGCGGATGGAGATCGGCCAGGAAATACCAAAGCAAAAGATCGTAAGAGCTTCGAGAAGATCGGTGAGAAGAGCAGTATCCATGATATACCTCGCATGTGTTGGGTTTTCTGTATTTTCCTTGTATATTATAGCATGCTTTTTTTGAGAAGTCAATACAAAAAGAAGCATTTGCAAAAAAAGATGCACACCGCAAAACAAAACGAAAGAGAATGGGTTTTCTTTGTGTCGCGTGCGCTTATCCGCATATTTCACGACACACGGGGGCAACCTTTTTGAAAAAGAGAAATATGCGTTGACAAAATGGGGGAATTGTGTTAAAATTATTTTGGATGCGCCCGTTCCGTAAAAACAGATATTGGGTGTTGCCGTATGCCGCTGTGAAAAGGGGAATGGATATTTTTTTTGCGGCGATTGGACTTCTGCTGACCGCCCCTCTTTTTTACGGGGTCGCGCTTGGCATCCGTCTGACCTCGCCGGGACCGATCCTATTTCGCCAGATCCGTATGGGGCGGGGCTGTGAGCCCTTTCTTCTTTATAAATTTCGTACGATGTCCTGCCGCGCACCGCATGACTGTGCCACCGCCGCATTGACGACACCGCGTACGTATATGACGCGCTTTGCTGCTTTTTTACGTGCCTCATCCCTTGATGAGCTGCCGCAGCTTGTCAATGTCCTGCGGGGAGATATGAGCCTTGTGGGCCCGCGCCCGGTTGTCCTCTCGGAAAAGGAGCTGATCTCCTACCGCTTGTCGGGGGGTGCCTACCGTGTGCGTCCCGGTATATCCGGGCTGGCGCAGGTGCTGGGGCGTGATCTGCTTGGTGAGAGAGAAAAGGCGGTGCTTGACGGCTTGTATGCGGACAGATTTTCTTGGCGCACCGATATGGCCATTATTTTTTTGACAGCCCTTTGTGTATTGACACGCCGCGATATACGGGAGGGGGCTCCTCCCCCCAAAAAGTGAGGCACCTTGTAAAAGCAAGAAAGGAGAGCTGCTATGTACGAACGGGAATACCGCATGCTTTTAGCACTTGTTGCGCCGCTTGTCGGTGGGAAAGCCGACCCGTGTGTCGTGAAGGACCTTTCCTTTGATGAAAAAACCGCCAAGAATCTATGCGTTTTGGCCAAGCGCCACAGCATTGCCAATCTTCTGTATCTTGCCGTTCGCACACGGGAGGATTTCCCGCCTGTATTGCTTGCCGCGCTTGAAAAGGAGATGTTTTCCTCGGCGCACCGTGCGCTCATGCAGGAGCATGAGGGGGCGCGTGTTACCGCGGCACTGCGCGAGAAGGGGATCCCGTTTCTTGTAATGAAGGGGGCGGTGATCCGACCGCTCTATCCCGCGCCCGAGATGCGCGTGTCCTGCGACGTGGATATTTTTTATGACAAAAAGCACCGCCGCACGGTAGATGCCATGATGGCGGAATTTGGCTATACCCTGCATGAATCCGATCCGAACCATGATGAATATGTCCACACGTCGGGCATCATCCTGGAGATGCATCGCAATTTCTTAACCGAGTTTCCTACCGTTGATCGCTATTATGAAAACGTGTGGGATCGGCTGATCCCCACAAACGGCTCCGAGTATCGGATGTCGGACGAGGATTTTTACATTTACCAGACGGTCCATACCATGAAGCATTTTGCCACGGCAGGCACGGGCATCCGTTCT
The DNA here is from genome assembly GCA_045655145.1 of Eubacteriales bacterium. Taxonomy (GTDB): domain Bacteria; phylum Bacillota; class Clostridia; order Oscillospirales; family CAG-272; genus UBA1740. Next base: position 19,463 of record JAZOOW010000136.1, read on the forward strand.
GTGATGGATACCTTTGTGTATCTTGCCGCAAAGCCTGCGCTTGACCGCGCCTATCTTGAACGCGAGCTTGGCTCGCTTCGTCTTTTGGATTTCCATGTGATGTTAGAACGGCTTGCCCGCGTTTGGTTTGGCGGTGAGCCGATGCCCGAGGACCTTCGTGAGATTTCGGATTACATTCTCGGCAGCGGCACCTACGGCATTGCCGTGCAACGGGCTGTCAACGATACGGCCGCTGTGCGCGGAGGCAAGCTCGGGTATCTCTTCTTCCGCGCCTTTCCGCCCTATCATTGGATGGCGGAAAAGCACCCCTCCCTCAGGCGCATGCCGCTTCTTTTGCCCTTCTTTTGGGTGTGGCGGCTTGTAAGCGTTCCCTTCAAAAGACGGGGGGTTGTCGGGGGGGCGGTGCGTGCGGTACGCACGGCAGACGCGGCCGAGACCGACCGTCTTGCACAGGTGATGAAAAGCGTGGGGCTTTACCGATATCGATAATGTTAAGGAAGGAGGCATGGGACATGGCCGCTGTTGCGGAAAGAGCAAAGCGTTTTATTTTCTCGGATATTTATCCCATTGCTGTGTTTTTACTGGCATATGGCTTTGTTGTGTTCAATCAGCCCGTGGGGGCCTTTTGCGCCATGATGACCGTCCTGATCCTTGTCTGCCTTCTTTCGGACGATATGGTACCGATGCTTTTGCCGCTTCTCCTGCTCTTTTGCGTATCGCTTCTCAGCACGTGGCATGTCGGAGAGCTGAATTGGCTCTTTTGGTTCGTACCGCCTGCCGGAGCGGCACTTCTGTACCGCTTTTTGCGCGGCGTGCGGCGTATCCGCATCGGACCGACCTTTTGGGGATTGGTGGCTGTCAGCGTGGCGGTTACGCTTGGCGGCCTGTTTTCCATCACGGGGGAGGAGTATTTCTCGGGAGCCTCTCTCTATCATGTGCTGGGGCTTGGTGTGATGACCGTGCTCTTGTACTTCATCTTCAAGAGCAACGCACGGATCAAGCGGGATTACATCATCGGCGATAAAATTGCGGTGGCGATATACCTGATGTCGATCTTCCTCTGCTTTATGGTTTTGCGCTTGCTTGTGATGTATCCCGAGATACTGGAAAGCGATCAGCCGATCGGTATCATGATCAGTGCTTATGCCATTTGGCGGAACAATGCGGCTATTTTGATCGTGATGGCCATTCCGTTCATCTTCTATTATGCGCGCCGCCATCATCCGCTCCATCTGCTCTCCGTGCTTTTTATTTATTTGACGCTGGTGATCAGCGGATCCCGCGGGGGGCTTTTGATCGGTGCGGCTCAGGTCATCATCTGCCTTTTTGTCTTTGTTTTGCGCCGCCCTTATATGCGGCGGTGCGCCCTCGTGATTGCGCTGTTGCTTGTGGTGCTTGTTATTTTATTCCATGAGCCGATTGCAGACTTTTGCGAGCATAACCTGCGCTTGACCTTTGATAAGGATATTCTTGAAAATGATGCACGCTACCGCTACATCTTCCGCGCATTGGAGGATTTCCGCGCGGCACCGATCTTCGGTAAGGGGCTTGGATACACGGGGAACGGGGATATCTATGTGCCGTTTATGACGACGTGGCAGATCTATTGGTACCATTCTCTCTTTCCGCAGATCATCGGCAGCCTTGGCCTTGTGGGGCTTCTTTGCTACGGATATCAGTTTTACTTGCGTGTGCGCGCGCTGTACCGCATGAAAAAAAGCATTTACGCCACAGCGATTGCCCTCTCTTATGTCGGGCTTTTGCTGTATTCGCAGATCGACCCGGGTATCTTTGCGCCGTTTCCTGTGGCGGCGTTGGCGGTTTTTCTGTTTGTTTTGGCAGAGGGGGAGGAGGATGCGCTTGCGCCCTCTCGCACAGAAGCACGGGCTTCTGCATTCCCACCCGACACAAACGCATAACGGGTGGGAATTTTGCATCTTTGGGAGGCAAGGAAAGAAAAATTGGGAAACCCCCTTGACAAAGGGAAAAGAATTCGATATAATAGAGTGCGTAACGGGGCATTAGCGCAGTTGGGAGCGCACA
>JAZOOW010000137.1:0-1566 GCA_045655145.1 Eubacteriales bacterium
GCCACCTGAATATGGTTGCACGCTCGGGCTGTAGCTGTAAGGGAGTCTCATTATCCTGTCTGTGCGTCGTCGCCCGCAATGCTGCCAGCCAACTTCGTTGGCCATTGCTTCACGTCCTCATGTTTCTCGCTCGCTCCCTGGGGAGGTCGTGGCGCACCGTCCGTATGGCTCGTCAAAAACAGATCGTATCCGTCTGCCCTATGCCGGCCGGGAATTATCCGCCCGGCGTTCTTGTCAAGGAGCTTCGGCGACCCGCGAGGAAAGGGGAACTCACAGGTGCCTCCTGTGCCTTAATTCAGGTCAAAGCCCAGGATGGAGATAATCAGTTTCGTTTCCAGCCTTCTACGCAATTCTTCATCAACATAAGTGCAGTAGTTGCCGTTCTCGTCACGGCCTGTCCTTCTGCAAAGCGTAGCTATGTAGCCGGAATAATGACGGATCACCTCATTGACCGCGTCCGTTTCACCGTGGACGGCGGCCTCGATCACCGGGTACGGGATCATGCGGGTATGCTGTGCAGCATTACTCATCCGCTTCACCTCCCATCAGCTTTTTCAGCAGCCGATAGGCTCTCTGCCGGTGCGTGTTGACCGTTCTTCTTGCTATGCCCATGTGGTCGGCAATATCACGGTCGGCCATATCCAGGAACCAATACATAAGGATGATATTGCGTTCCTTTTCGGGAATAGCAGACAGCGCCTCGGCCAAACGGTCGTCCTTGACAAGTACAGTCTCGTTTCCAATCTGGAAGGAAGTGTACTCCCAGGGGTATTCATCGTACACCGCAAGCTGCTCCATCGCACCTTCCGGCAGGTCGCTCATAGGAATTTCCCAAAGCGCCCTGTGATTGATATCCCTATGACCGTTGTTGGCCTCATGCTTCAACACCTTCTTGCAGAAGCTATCAAAGGTGTGCTGCTTGTGGATTTCATGGAGATCAGGTTTCATTTTCTCACCTCCCTTCGTGCCGGGAGGCAGGTCCTTCTTTCCCCTTTCATCCATTACTGGTCTGACGGAGGTGGGTTTTGGCCGATTTTCGGAAAATTTCTTAAAATTATTTTTTCTGTCGCTCATATAGCGTCTCCTTTCAATTCGTTTCGGGTTGATCTCGATAGCGAATTGAAAGGGCGGTGAGCGGCAGCGATATATGCGTAAACGCAAAATGCGCCTGCCCGCGAAAAGACGCGGACAAGCGCAAAAAGAATTGTAAGCAGTATTAAGTTGAATTGTCAGTTCATACTCATAACCGTAATATCCCGACGGTGGGTGATCGCTTTTTTTGATCGTAGAATATTAGGCGGGTGAGCATCAAATAAAAATAACACGGCGTACCTCCATTAGATACCGCCGTGTTCGGTTAGTAAGTCGTCATTGGTTTGTGTAAAACGCAAAGAAACGGCGGCTTATTCTTAACCGCCGATCAAGAGATAGTTATGCCTCGTTTATGCTCAAACATAAAGAGCCAATAAATCGCGTGAAATCGCGCGGTTTATTGGCTCTGCGTCTTTGCGTCGGGCTCTTTGTGTATAGTGATTTTTAATTGTTTAACGCTTATAAGCGTGTCTT
>JAZOOW010000138.1:0-34826 GCA_045655145.1 Eubacteriales bacterium
GCCGTTTTCAGCAGTTTTTCAAGGGCAGAGCCATTTTTTGCCTATTTTTTAGTCAAAGCAAGTATGCGTGTCAAGATGCGTTGATTGGCATCGGGGTGTGCAAAGTGTCGGATCGCCCGTTCGCGGTCGGCACGCAAGGCAGGGGACTTGATCAGTGCTTCTACCTCGCTTGCAAGACGTCCCTCGGAGAGCGCGGATTCCTCAACGAGCGCGGCGGCCCCGGCATCAGCGAGAAGTGCCGCATTTTTATGCTGGTGATTGTCGGTGACATGGGGGGAAGGAATGAGGATCGCGCTTTTGCCGCACAGAGAAAGCTCGGAGAGTGTCATAGCACCTGCACGGCAGATCACCGTATCCGCCGCCCCCATATATAGCGGCATATCCTCGATATACGGAAGTAGGGACATGCGGGGGTGCCGCTGTTTGCCAAGCACTGTTTGTATGGCGTTATAATGCCGTTTTCCTGTTCCGTGCACAAGAAATAGGTTCGGAAAGCGTGGAAGCAGGTGGTTTCCGAGCGCAAGAACGGCCTCATTGATGCGCTCCGCTCCCAGGGAACCCCCAAAGGACAAAAGCAGAAAATCTCCTTCTCCAAGCCCCAGCTTTTTTCTTGCATCATGGCGTGAAACAGTACGAAATCCCTGTCTGATTGGATTTCCTGTTTCTAAAAAACGAGAGGTATTTTTTGGCAGATAGCACGAGGCATCCTTGAAGTTCAACCAAACCTCGTCGACATAGGGGGCAAGGCGACGCACCGTCATGCCGGGGACCGCATTCGATTCGTGAACGGCGCAGGGAATGCCCTTGTGTGCCGCGGCACGCAGAATTGGCCAGGATGCGTATCCGCCCGTGCCGATCACAGCATCCGCTCGGAGTGCGGAAAGAAGGTGCTCTGCATGCCATGGGGATACAAGGGCAAGATAGAGTGCGCCGATGTTGCGGAGCGTGGGTGTACGGGAGAAGCCGCGCACATTGACATGGCGGATCGGATAACCGGCGTTGGTAACGAGCTCGTTTTCCATGCCGGTGGGTGTGCCGACAAAGGTGATCTCGGCATGCTTGTCATAGGCACGGACCGTTTCCGCAATGGCAATGGCGGGTGTGATATGACCGGCGGTTCCGCCGCCGCTGAGGATGATACGCATATAGGCTCCTTAGGGCAGAATGTGTGAGGAACGGGAAACGGATAATAGTATGCCCATTTCGGCAAAGAGCATAACAAGAGAGGAGCCGCCATAGCTGAAAAAGGGGAGAGAAATGCCCGTATTGGGGATACTGTTGGTCACAACAGCCACATTCAAAAGTACTTGGATGCACACCTTGCTGACAATGCCGAAGGCAAGCAGGGCGGAAAAGGGGTGCGGCTGCCGTATGGCCACCGTGTAGCCTCGGTATATAAAGGCAGCAAAAAGCCCAAGGATCAAAAGGGCTCCGAGAAAGCCAAGCTCCTCACAGGCAATCGTGAAGATAAAGTCATTTTGCGGCTCGGCAACGTAGCTGTATTTCAGACGGCTGGCTCCCAGCCCAAGCCCGAAAAAGCCGCCCGAGCCGATCGCCATCATGCCTTGCAGAGTTTGCCAGCCTCCGTCAAGCGGAAAAGCGGCGGGGTTTTGCCAGATCAGGATGCGGCGCTTAGTATAATCGGTAAACAACGCAAGTGCCGCTACACCCGCACCGCCGACAGCCCCGAAAAGCCCAAGCCACCGCAAGGAGCTTCCGCCCACCAGCATAACAAGAACGCCAAGCAGTCCCAGTATGATCAAGCAGGAAAGGTGCTTCTCCAGCGCGACAAGCCCGCAGATCAGTCCTATGTACCCAAGGGGGATTAGTGTTCCGATTAAAAAACGGCGACCTTTGCTTTTTGCAACCGCGATATCCTCTCTTTTTTGTGAGAGATGACGGGCGAGCATCATGACAAGCGTCGTTTTGGCCAGCTCGGAGGGCTGAAAGGTCAAGGGGCCGATGCCGATCCAGCGCTGTGCGCCGCCTCCGGTTTGACCGATAATCAAGACGAGCACGAGAAGAAGAACGGTGACCAAAAAGGCGTGGGGAGTATAACGTTCGTAAAAGGAGGGCGGTATACGGGCGGCAAGGAGCATCACGAGTATACCGCAAAGAAGCCAAAGCACCTGACGCTTGATAAAATAATACGCATCGCCGTAACGCACCTGTGCGTTGGCATAGCTTGCGCTGAAGATCATCACAGAACCGAAAAGCGAGAGCAAAATGACGAGAAGGAGAAGCCTTGTGTCAAGACCTCCCTCACCCTGTTTTCTTTTTCTTCCCGGCAGAAGCCTGCGGAGCCCGGAGGGGCGTGCCTGCAGATCTGCCGCAACGGGTGCATCGGCCTCGGCCACGGTCCTTCTTTTGCTTTTTTGGCTTCTGTCAGTCTGTAAACGGTATGCCATACATCCCTCCTACGGCAAAAACCAGGCAAGTGCACAGGCCGCCGCCGTTACGGTGGCAAACAGAAAAACGATACGGTTTTCGGAAAACCCGCATTTTTCAAAATGATGGTGAATGGGTGCCATCAGAAAAAGCCGCCGCTTTGTCTTTTTGAAATAGAGCACCTGCAGGATCACGGAAGCCCCTTCTATCACATAGATAATGCCGCAAATGAGTGAGAGAAAGGGGGCATCAAGCAAAAGGGGAACAGCCGCGACCGCCGCGCCGAGGAAGAGCGAGCCTGTATCGCCCATAAAAATACGGGCGGGGAAACGGTTAAAAAGAAGAAAGGCCAGTGCCGCAGCAAATGGGATTGCGGAGAGGAGCATGGGGGCGACCGCCTCACTGCGGGCGGGAAGGAGTGCATAAGAGGCAAAGATCACCGCCGCCACCGTGGTGGCGAGGCCGTCAATGCCGTCTGTGAGATTGGCACAGTTGGTAACGCCGACCAGTAAAAGAAGCAGCACAAAGTAGGTAGCAAAGCCGAGAGGGAGCGCACCGAAAGCAGGGAGCATCAACACCTCGTCGATTACACCGCCCGTGCGAAGCATGGCCAAATAGGCGGCACCTAGAGTTACCTGCAAGAGAAGTTTTTGCGTGGGGGTCAGCCCCTCGTTACGGCGGTGACGGAGCTTTGTCAGATCGTCCACGATTCCCACCGCCCCGTTTGCAACTGCATATAGCGCCGTCATGACAAAGGGGTAAAGCTCTGTGGACGGGTATGCACTCAAAAAAAGCGGAGCAAATGGCAAAAGGATGAGGGTGACAATGAGAAAGGACAGCCCGCCCATCGTCGGCGTCCCCTCCTTGGGGGCGTGCCATACAGGGCCGATCTCTAAAATGCGCTGCCCCATTTTCATTGCGCGGAAGCGTGGGATCAAAAGGGCGGTCAGGAGAGATACCCCGATGAAGGCTGCGATGAACAGCAAAAGGAAAAGAAGGGGTAAGCTTACGGACATCGGTTTTCCTCCTGCATGAATAGGGTGCGGCAATGGGTAAGGATATTTTCGGCTGTCATGCCGCGGGATGCTTTGATCAGAACGACATCCTCCTCTCGCAAACAGGCGGCCAGCTGTGCGGCGGTCAGCTCGTGAGCGGTGGGGTCGGGGTTGCGAAAGATGGCTTCATGAGGCATGCCCGCCTGCAAGGCACCGTCTGCGATGCTTTCTGCCGCCGCACCGAAGGTGAAGAGCAGGTCCGTACCGACATCCGCGACGAGGCGGCCGATCCGTTCATGGAGTACGCGCGTTTCGCGCCCCAGCTCGCGCATGTCGCCAAGCACGGCGATCCGTCTTTTTCCCCCGTCGGTGTTTTCAAGAACACGGAGCGCCGCCTCTACCGATTCCGGAGACGCATTGTAGCAGTCATTGATCCAATGGATGCCGTTTTCTGTAAAGATTTCCAGACGTCCTCGGCTTACGGTAGAGCGAAGTGCTGTACGGATCCCTGCTTCGGGAACGCCGAACAGATCGCCAAGGAATACGGCAAAGGCCGCGCAGCTTGCAATGTGTGCACCCCGTCCGGCCAAGACCACATCCTCATAAAGCCGTTGTCCGCAGAGGAAATCGGCGGTGGTGTGTCCCCCCTCCTCACGAACGCACAGGTAAGCTACATCAAAGCCCTCGCTGCTGCCAATGGCTACAGGGAGCGTTGCCGCATGACAGGGCGGTGCCAGAAGTGGCTCTGAGGCAGGGTAGAGATAAGGGGTGCCCGGCTCACAGCCCTCGAGGATCTCCAGCTTGGCACGGGCAATGGAGGCACGGGAGCCGAGATTGCCGATGTGTGCGGTTCCCACGTTGGTGATCAATGCAAAATCCGGTCGGACAAGGCAAGAAAGCGCAGCGATCTCACGGGCATGATTCATGCCAAGCTCTACGACAAGAATTTCCGTGTCCGGCGGCATCGAGAGCAGGGTAAGTACCACCCCCAAAAGGTTATTTTGATTCTCCTCGGTTTTGTGAACACGGAATTTTTGTGCGAGAACGGCCGCAACCATGTCCTTTGTCGTGGTCTTGCCGACGCTTCCCGTCACGGCGACCACCGTAGGGGAGAGGCGTGCTCTGGCCTCTCGCGCCAGCGTTACCAGTGCCGCCATGCTGTCCTTGACGGCAATCACGTCCTCGCGCTCGCCCATTTCCTCAGCCAGCGCCACGATCGCGCCGTGTGACAGGGCCTCCTTGATATAACGGTTTCCGTTGTGGCGATCACCGCGCAGGGCAACAAACAGATCTCCCTCCCGTACCTCACGTGAGTCGGTGGCTAAATGCGTCACCGTACCGGCGGCGCGTGAAAAAACGCCAAGCAAGCGGCATAGCTCCGTTGCGGTATACGGATGATCAAGCTTAATTCGCATAATTCTCCCTTTTCCTTCGTGCGCAAAGCGCTGACAGGACGATCTCCTTTTCGTCCAGTGGCGTTTCCGTGCCGCCTGCCAGCTCATATGTTTCGTGCCCCTTGCCGACAAGCAAGAGGATATCGTCCTTTTGTGCAGTTTCCACCGCATAGGTAATGGCGCGGCGACGATCTAAGATCACGCGCCGTTTGTCTTTCCTGTGCATGCCGCGGAGAATGTCGTGAATAATCGCGGGCGGCTCCTCAAAGCGGCTGTTGTCCGACGTGATAATGACAAAATCCGCCAGCTCCTCGGCCACACGCCCCATGGGTGCACGCTTGCTTTTGTCACGGTCGCCTCCGCAACCGAACAGCAGTATGATCCGTTCATGGCCGCGGCGGAAGTCCTGCACAGTCAAAAGCAGATTGCGCAGGGCGGCCTCTGTGTGTGCGTAATCAACAAAAGCAGAAAAACCGGCATCGGGGGGGAGAGGGATCCTCTCAAGCCTGCCCGGAATACCGCTTATGCTGCGGAGCGCAGCTCCCGATACCTCGGGTGATATGCCAAGATGGCAGGCTGCGGTGAGTGCGAGCAGGGAATTGTAAACGGTAAATACGCCCGGAATTGGGACGCTGATCGGCGTGCGTCCCACGGGTGTGCGGAAGATGTAGGAGATACCGTGCGCATTGGGCAGGCGGATCTCCTCGGCGTTATATTCCTCGTGATAGACGGCACCGCATCGCAAAACGGGGCAAGCCGCCCTCCTTGCGATCTCCTCACCCGCATCGCTGTCCAGATTTAATACGGCAGCATCACAGAGCGAAAAGAGTTTCGCCTTTGCCGCAAGGTAGGCAGACATCGTTCCGTGATAATCCAAATGCTCGGGGGATAGATTTGTAAAAATGCCCACGGCAAAGCGGAGCGGCGATAGCTTTTCAAGTGCCAGTGCGTGCGAGGACGCCTCCAGCACCACGTGGGTGATGCCGTCATCCTCAAGGGTGCGCAGTAACGGATATAATATGTCGGGATCGGGCGTTGTCATACGTTGCCGTGCTTCCTCACCTCTTGGGAGCGGATAGCTTTTTTTCTCTGTACGGGCACCCAGCGTTCCGATCATGGCCGTGGGCTTGCCGGCGGCACGGAGGATGTGCATAAGCATGGCGGCGGTAGATGTTTTTCCGTTCGTTCCCGTCACGGCGATCAGGCACATGCTGCGACCGGGGCACGAGGCAAGTCGGTAACAGGCATAAGCAAAGGCACGGCGTGAGCTCGGAACACGGAATACGGGAAAGCCGTCCCGTGCACGGTACGCAGCCCCCTCCTCAACAACGGCGGCTGCCGCGCCGTTTTCTGCGGCACGCTCGAGGAGCACGTGCGTATCATATTGCGTTCCGCGCAGGCAAATAAACAGTGCTCCGGGACCCGCGCGGTCTGCACGTGTTTGTACCGTGTCGATCTCGATCGCGGAGGCATCATAGACGGAGGTGTATTCCTCCGGAAGCAGAATAGCAGATAATTTCATAACAGCACCTCATGCTTTGTTTTGTCGAGTTTAATCCTGCTCATCCGCATCCAAATAGCGGAAGGTGACGGTGACCGCGCTTCCGCGCGGAAGGCGTGTGCCCGCCTCATGAGAAACGGCGATCACGGTAGCACCTGCACCCAAGCGGTAGTTCACGGCTCCCTTGATACACACATTCAGCCCTGCATCCAGAAGGGCGGCATTTGCCTCTGCCGCGCTTTTACCTAAAATATTTGGAACGGTTGTGTGTGTTACAGGTGCTCCGCCGGTATATAAAATGACGCGACCGCCCTCCTTGGTGACCACCTCGCCCGCGGAGGGGAATTGTACGGTTACAGTATCCCCCGCTTTGTCGTCACCGTATTCAACAGAAAGGCCGATTGCCCGAATTTTCTTCGCCGCCTCCTCAAGGGAGAGACCTGTGTAATCACCGACCGAGATCTGTTGGAGTGCGGCCTCCTCCTCGCTGTAAACAGGGGCATGCCCGAGATAAGGAAGCACGTTGGAAAGAAGACTGCCCACATACGGCGCGGCGACCACGCTTCCGTATACCATGCCGGCGGACGGCTCATCAACGATGATGATCACGGCGATTTCAGGATCGTCAGCCGGCGCGTAGGCAACGCAAGAGCCGACACGGCCCCCATTGAGCTTTTCACTCGTCCCCGTTTTGGCGGCGATCTTGTAGCCACAGACATAGGCGTTTTTAACGCCGTTTCCGCCGGATACGCCCTCCTCCAAAATACGGGAGATCTCCGCACAGGTTGCCGTGCTCACGGTTTCGTTTTTGACGGTCGTTTTGTATGAGAGAACGGTGTTCCCGTCAGCATCGGAAAAGGAACTCATCACATGCGGTGTGACCAGCTTTCCGCCGTTGGCCACGGCGCAGATTGCTGTCAGCTGTTGGATCATCGTGACGTTAAAGCGCTGGCCGAAGGCGGCAGTTGCCAGCTCGACCTCGTGTATGTTTTCTCTTTGGTGAAAAATACTGTTCGTTTCGCCGGGTAGATCGATCCCTGTCTTCTGCAGATAGCCGAAGGCAGATACATAATCGTAAAAGGTGTCTCGCCCGACGCGCGCGGCAACCTGCATAAATACGGGGTTGCAGGATTGCTGTAATCCCTCGGCAAAGCAAAGACCGCCGTGCCCCGTGCGCTTGTGACAGCGGATGCTGACACCGCCCACGCGGAAAACACCGCTGCAATGAAACGGAGAAGCGGCGGAAATCACCTGCTTTTCAAGTCCCATGGCAGAGGTAATGATCTTAAAGGTAGAGCCCGGCTCATAGGTTTCGGTGATCGCCTTGTTGTTCCACATTTCGTAAAGCAGCTCGTTTTTCTTTTCTTTGTATTCTGCGCTATCCTTTTCATAGGCGGCAAGCTCTGCCATTGCCTCCTCGGTGAGGGTGTACGGATCGTTCAGATCGTAGGAAGGGAGTGTGGCCATGGCCAAAACAGCCCCCGTGTCCACATCCATCACAATGCCCGACACGCGGTTCTTTGCCGCAGAATCCTCTGCCGCCTGCAAAAGGGCAAGCTCCAGCTGTGTTTGTATGTAAAGGTCCAGCGTCGTGGTCATGGAAAGGCCGTCCTTGGCAGGAATGTATCCGATGTATCCGTTCGGCATATCATGGCCGCCTGCGTCCTTGGCGGTAACGTATTTTCCGTCCTCGCCCGTCAGATAGGTGTCATAATACAATTCAAGGCCGAAAAGCCCCTGCCCGTCACCGCCCGTAAAGCCAAGCACCTGTGCGGCAAGCGAATTGTACGGATAACTCCGCTTTGCCGTTGCTTCCACATGCACCATACTGCCAAGACAGTTGTTAGCCGCAAAGAGGAGCACACGGTCTGCCATTTCCTTGCTTGCGTTTTTCAGAACGGTTTCGTCAAGCAGATGGAATTTTTGCGTTTTTTTATAAATGGCATCATATTCCATACCAAGCAGCTCTGCAAGTCCTGCGGCGATCCGCTCATCCTCATTGCCGCCGCTTTTTTTCATAGCCTGTCGAATGTCTACGGGAGATATGTATATGCGGTAAGCCGTTTCGGTGGTGGCAAGCAGGTTGCCGTTTCTGTCATAAATATTCCCTCTGGCCGCACGGAGTGCGGAGCCTACCGTGATCTGATCCAATACCTTCTCTTGGTAGGTGCTGTATCCAAGCACCTGCATGCGGAAAAGCACGGAGGTCAGAAGCACGGCCACTGCAAGAAAAACCGAAAGCAAGGTGAGTGAACGCCTTGAAAAGGACTTTTGAAAATTGTTGATCACAGAGGAATCCCCCGAAAAGTAAAAAATAGCGACGGCCGAAGCCATCGCTATATTCTATGGGAAAGCGGGTAAGAAAATGCTTATTTTTCGGAAAAGGAGCGGAGAAGATTTGAAAGCGGATCTATCTCGTCCATGGATGCCTCGGCATCTGCTGACGCGGCGTTTTCACGAACCTCGTCGGGGGTAAGTGTCAGGGAATCCCCCATGTAGAGGGCATTGTTCTGTAAGTCATCCAGCTCGCGGTTCAGATTCGTGATATGCGTGCCGGATAGGACGAGGAAGATTGCCAAAACGGCCGCAAGAATGACAAGAAGGAGCGCGGTGCTCGACATGTGTGAGCGTGTCATCGCTCTTTGCTTTTCCTGCACACAGCTCGGAAGGGAGTTGGCTTGCGTGACATGTGTTTCTGCGACACTGACATGGCCGCTTGAAAAACGGGGGGAGGTGGCGTACGGATGATATCCATCGCGAATGGCCTCCAGCGCCTTCATCTCACCGATGGTTCGATCGCCCTGACAAGCAAAACGACGGCGCAGCTTGATATAAAGGGGGTTGATCTCGGGGGCGTTTCCGCCCAATGCAATCGTTTGTGTCATGACGTTTCTCCTTTATTTATTAGAGTTTTTCGCAGACTCTGAGCTTTGCGCTGCGGGAGCGCGGATTGTTTGCAAGCTCCTCCTCGCTCGGAAGGATGGGTTTGCGTGACAGAATATCAACCGTTTTACGCTTGCCACACACGCAAACAGGGAAGTCGCGTGGGCATTCACAGCCGGCGGCCAGCTTGGCGTAAGCCTGCTTGACCAGACGATCCTCAAGAGAGTGGAAGGAGATCGTCGCAATGCGTCCACCTGCAACCAAATGGTAGGCGGCGGCCTCGATCATCGGTGTAATGGCATCCAGCTCGCGGTTGACCTCGATGCGGATCGCCTGAAAGGATCTTTTTGCAGGGTGTCCGCTGTCACGGGTGTCCTTGGGGATCGCTGTGCGGATCAACGCGACCAACTCGCCCGTGGTGCGGATCGGAGCCTCTGTGCGTGCTTTTACAATTCTTGCGGCAATGCGCGGAGCAAAGCGCTCCTCGCCGTACTCAAATAAAATACGGCGGAGCTCCTCCTCGCTGTAATGATTGACAACGTAAGCGGCGTCGCGCGCGCTGGCGGTGTCCATGCGCATGTCGAGAGGGGCATCGTGCTGATAGGAAAAGCCGCGAGAGGGCGTATCGAACTGATAAGAGGAGCAACCAAGGTCGGCAAGCACGCCGCCGAGGTTTGTGATGTGTAGGTCGGCAAGGACATCTCCCAGCCGATCAAAGTTCTCATGAATAAAGGTAACGCGATCAAGGTAAGGGGAAAGGCGCTCACGTGCAGCCGCCAAGGCATCCTCGTCACGGTCAAAGCAGAGAAGACGGCCTGTGCCGGAAAGACGGGAGGCGATCTCAAGGGAGTGTCCACCACCGCCTGTTGTGCAGTCTGCATAAGTAAGATCGGGGCGGATGTGTAAAGCATCGATGCACTCGTAAAGGAGTACAGATGTGTGCGAAAATCCGTGGCTCATGGCAATCAAAGGCCGATCGTGGGGAACATCGCACGCAGCTTATCCATGTCGATGTTGTTGTTCTTTTCCGTCCAAACAGGCTCGGACCAGATCTGAACATGGTCACCAACACCGATGATCACCGCATTTTTTTCGATTCCTGCGTACTGCAAAAGCTCGGTGGGGATCACCACGCGTCCCTGTGAATCCGAGGAGGCACTGATCGTTTTGGAATAGAGGAATTGTTTGGCCATGCCGACGACCGAGTCGGGAAGAGAGTTCAGCTTATCGGACAGCTTATCCCATTCCGCCTCGGAGTAGATGGCAAGACATTGCTCGGTCTTGCGCGTAATATAAAAGGAATCCCCAAGCAGCTCACGGTGCTTGGCAGGGATGAAAATGCGGTTTTTGGCATCCAGTGTATGCCGATACTCGCCCACAAAGGTTTTCATGCACAGACTCCTTTCGTTGATGTCTTATCAAATTGCGGTGAAACTTGGGTGTTCAACACAGGGAAAACGCACCATTTTCCACCACTTCACAAACATTATACCCCTTTTGCCACCGAAAATCAAGAGAAATTCCCATTTTTTTCAAAAAATATTTCACAAAATTTCAAGTTGGGATTTGGCTAAAATGCACAAAAAGGCCGGAGGGGCGGTGCCAAAAAGGCAAAAAACGGTATCGAAAAACGAAATAAGGGAGAATGGTGGTGGTGGAGGGAGAGGTGCTTTTGCGAAAAAAGAAAGAAAAAAAGCAAAAGCTCTTTTCTTTTCTCAAAGTATGTGCTATAATACATCAGTAATGGCAAGCAAGGTGGGGTTTCCCGTTTTTTCTTGTGCAGAAAGTGTACGGAGAGCACCTTGGGTGTTTTTGAGAGGTGTGTATGTCGCTTTTTAAGAAGATCTTCAAAAACAAGGATCCCAACAGCTCGTCAGCACGCGCAGAGCGTGCGCGGGAGCTTCACGGACAGGCGATCCGCTACGTCACCGAGCGACGGGACAATGTCGATGAGATCGTTGGTCGTGGGGGCTGTCTTTCGATGCGCAACGGCGAGTTTTTGCTGCTCACCTCGGGGGAGATTCTCTTTCGCACGGATGTAGAGGAGCTGCAGGCGAGTTATCTTCTTTCGGGGGACGGCGTTGTGATCGTTGGCCCGAACAAGGAGGAAGACGGCCGTGTGCGGACACTCATTGCCTATTTTGTTTATTACAGGAAGTAAATGCATGAAGAAAACCTATCGGATATGTCGCATCATCCGTATGCTGGCACGCAAAAAGCGGCCGCGCACGGCAGCTATTCTGCTGGCGGCGGGAGTCGGCAGTCGCATGCAAGCAAAGGACGGAAAAACAAAGCAGACCATGCTTCTGCGGGGGTTGCCCGTCGTTGTGCATGCCGCGCGTGCTTTTGACCGTTGCCCGTATATTGACGATATCATTCTCGTTTGCCGCCGCGAGGAATGTGCTATGATGACCTTGTGGATGGAGGAGCACGGGATCAAAAAATTCCGTCGCGCCGTGGTGGGCGGAAGTACCCGTCAGCTCTCGGCCATTGCAGGCTTTGAGGCGATCGACGGAGAGTGTACGCGCTTTGTTGCCATCCATGACGCGGCGCGTTGTCTCGTCACACCCGATATGATCGCGGATGTGGTGGCCACTGCGTATGCAGACCGCGCTGCCGCCGCGGCTACTCGCGTACACGATACGGTTAAGCGTGCAACCGCCTCCGGTTATGTACAGGAAACGGTGGATCGCCGCGATCTGTGGTTGGCGGAAACACCGCAGGTCTTTTCGGCAGAGCTTTACCGCGCCGCAGCCTATACGGCCGCGCAGGCAGGCTTTGCTGCGACCGATGACATGATGCTCTGTGAGCGTATCGGTCAAACAGTGCACCTGATCGACTGCGGTGAGGAGAACTTTAAGATCACCACGCCGTCCGATCTCGAGCGGGCGGAATGGATCCTGTCCCGTCGGGAAGAAAAGGAGGGCTCTTGATGGATATGCGTATCGGACACGGCTATGACGTGCACCGCTTGGTTTCGGATCGCCCTTTGATCCTTGGCGGTGTTACGATCCCTTACGAGCAGGGGCTTCTCGGCCATTCGGATGCGGATGTTCTTCTCCATGCGATTATGGATGCCATTCTCGGTGCCATGGCGCTTGGGGATATCGGCCACCATTTTCCCGATAAGGATCCCCGTTACAGCGGCATCTCCAGTATGAAGCTTGCCGCGGAGGTGTTCGCCATCATGCAAAAAAACGGGTACATGCTCGGCAATCTGGATGCTACCCTGATCGCGCAGCGTCCGCGCATTGCTCCGCATATTGAGGATATGCGCAAAAATATAGCCGCGGTCTTCGGTGCGCCGCTTGCCGTTGTCAATGTCAAGGCAACCACGGAGGAGGGGCTTGGCTTTACGGGTGAAGGCGAAGGCATGGCAGCACATGCCGTTTGCCTTTTGCGCTCTGATCGGTAACATGATAAAGGGATCGCGGCAATACCGCGATCCCCACGCATCCGCGCCGCCGTATCCATAGGCACATCGTTTCTTTTGTCGTCTTTCGGCGGCCGGTATACGGAATAAACGCCCCTCATTTATCATATGGAAAAACAGGAAAAAGGGTACCCTTACGTATCCCCTGCATTTGTATAACAAACGAATGCCGATGCGAAGCCGCGCGGCGATCGTTTTCAGAAAGGAAGGTTATTATGGTTAAAATCTCTCCCTCGGTCCTCTCCTGCGATTTTTCTCGCATGGCAGAGGAGTTTGCAGACATTCAGGCGGCCGGTGCGGAATACGCACATCTTGACGTCATGGACGGTGTTTTTGTGCCGAACATGAGCTTTGGCTTTCCCGTCATTGCGTCCATGCGCGGCAAGAGCGACCTTGTGTTTGACGTACATTTAATGATCACGAAGCCCGAGCGCTACGTTGACCGCTTTCTCGCCGCAGGTGCCGATATCGTCACCATCCACGTAGAGAGCTGTGATTGCGTGGAGGAAACGCTGGGAAAGATCCGCGCGGCAGGTAAGCGCGCCGCCGTTTGCGTGAATGCGCGCACGCCTGTTGAGGAGGCTTATCCCTATCTTTCTCTTTGCGATATGGTGCTCGTTATGACGGTGGAGGCCGGATACGGCGGTCAGTCGCTCATTCCCGCAACGTTGGATAAGGTGCGTGCGCTTTGCAAGGAGAGAGAGGCAAGAGGCCTTTCCTTTGAAATCGAGGTGGACGGCGGTATCAACGAAAAAACGGCTCCCGAGGCTATCGCCGCAGGTGCGGATGTACTGGTTGCCGGCTCGGCGGTCTTTGGTGCGCAGGATCGCGCCGCCGCTGTGCGTGCGTTGCGCGGCTAATAGAATGAAAGAAAGAAGCCCTGTTGCCATTGGCAACAGGGCTTCTTTCTGCTTGTGGATTTTCTCTGTCAGCCCCCACGCTTGAGCGTAAAGGTGAAGGCACAGTATTTGCCCTCCTCGCTTTCTGCACGGATGCTTTCGTTTTGGGCTACGAGCATGGTTTTGACGATATAAAGGCCAAGACCAACGCCGATCTTGTCAAGACCGCGGCTCTTGTCGGTCTTATAGAAGCGGTCGAAGATATAGGGAAGATCCTCCTCGGAGATGCCCTTGCCCTCATTGTACACGCAAATCTGGAATTTTTCATGCTTTTCTGCACGGATGCTGATGCGCAAAAGACCGCCCTCGCTTGAGAATTTTATGGCGTTTTCGCAAAGGTTGTAAAGCACTTGGTGGATCGCATCGCGGTCGGCGTGTGCGATCATACGGTCGTCGTCTGCGTCGAATTCTATCTGCAACCGTTTTTCGTCGATGCGGCTCTCAAAGGAGATGAGGATCAGGCGTGCCACCTCACAGATATCAAAGTCCGTCGGGTGGAATTTCTGCATGCCGGCTTCCATGCGTGAAATATCAAGGATCTGTGAAACAAGACGGGAGAGACGATGGATCTCGCCGGATACGATGGAAAGATAGTAGGATTGCCGTTCCGGGGGGATAGCACCGCTCAGAATGCTGTCGATATAGCCCGCGATGGTCGTCATGGGGGTGCGCAGATCGTGGGATACATTGGCAAGGAAGGTCGAGCGCACGGTTTCCGATTGCGCGAGAGATTCTGCCATCTGGTTAAAGGTTGCGGCAAATTCGGCGATCTCGTCCGAGCCGACCACCTGAATACGTGTGTTAAAGTTCCCCTTGGCGAATTCCTTGGTTGCCTGGCTCATCTGTCGCAGAGGGGTGATCATGCGCTCTGTAATAAAGTAAACGGCGATCATGACCGCCAGCATGATCCAAAGATTGGCCAACATAATACTGCGGGTCAGCAGCTGCATCAGCGCGTCTGCTCCCGTGTTTGAGGAGCAGGCAAATACGGCACCGATCGTGTTGTTCTGCACGCGGATTGCGGTGGCGTTTATCAAGAACGGGCGGGGAAGTGTGCGATCAAGATGGGTTTGCTCAGAGTAACTTCCGTGCGTTGTGGCTTCTGTAATAAAGTAGAGGGGCATTTTTTCAATGCCGGTGAAGGCGTAGCCCTTTTCGTTTTTGTAAATGATGCTGCCCTCTGCGTCTGTGATCAGGAACGTGGTGTCCTCTGCGTGGGGGGAGAGCGTTGCAAACAGGTGGCGCAGCATCGTGGTTTGCGAGGCGGTAAAGGAGGTGAGCGTGGAAACGGATGACTCACGGCATTCTACCTCGATCATGCGCGCGGCAATCTGAGATACGAGTGCCATATCCTGCTCCTTGACATCCTTGGCATAATCGTCGATGCTGACCGTTACGATCGAGGACAGCATGAGAAAGCTGACCAGAATGATCACGCCGAAGGCTGCCATAAAACGGACGAAAATGCTTTTCATGCAACCACCTCGCTTTCTGAATTCCAGTATATCACGAAACTGTAACATAATTATAACTTTTTTTTACGAGCCTGTCAACAATTTGTTCCCAAAATGTAAAATGCGGTTGACGAAAGGAGAAAGATGTGTTACAATAAAAGTGTCTCCCACGGGAGAAAACTGTGAAAGAGAAGGTTTGTGACGTGAGCGAAAAAACTGTAGTAACCCGTTTTGCGCCCAGCCCGACGGGATATATGCATATCGGCAATCTCCGTACGGCGCTGTATTCATATTTGATCGCACGCCATCATGGCGGCCGCTTTATTCTGCGTATCGAGGACACGGACAGAGAGCGCCTTGTCGAGGGCGCGACCGATGTGATCCTGCGCACTCTCGCTGTGACGGGCATCACCTATGATGAAGGCCCTCTGGTAGGCGGTGGTCACGGCCCGTATATCCAGAGTGAGCGTAAGCCGATCTATATGCAGTACGCGAAGCAGCTGGTGGAGGCGGGGGCGGCCTATTACTGCTTCTGCACCAAGGAGCGTCTTGAGCAGCTTCATGAGGAGGATGCGACGGGCGGCTATGACCGCCACTGCCGCGATCTTTCTCCCGAAGAAATCGAAAAGAATCTTCGTGACGGTATTCCCTTTGTTATACGGCAAAAGATGCCGCTTTCGGGTCACACCACCTATACGGATGCGGTTTTTGGCGAGATCGGAACGGACAATGCCGAGCTGCAGGATCAGATCCTGATCAAGGCAGGCGGCTACCCGACCTACAACTTCGCGCACGTGGTGGATGATTACCTGATGGGGGTTACGCATGTGGTGCGCGGAAGCGAATATCTCACCTCCACGCCCAAATACGCTTTGCTTTACGATGCCTTCGGATGGGAGCGGCCTACCTATGTACATCTTCCGCTCCTGATGGGTAAGAATGCAGACGGTACGGTGTCCAAGCTTTCCAAGCGACATGGTGCGGTCAGCTTTGAGGATCTGGTGCGTGACGGCTTTTTGCCTGAGGCCATTATCAATTATATTGCGCTTCTGGGGTGGTGCCCCAAGGGTGACATTGCGGAGGAGGAGTTCTTTAGTCTCTCTGCTCTTGAGAAAAGCTTCTCTGTGGCGGGTGTCAACAAATCTCCTTCCGTGTTTGACTTTGATAAGCTTTTGTGGTTCAACGGGGAGTATATCAAAAAGCTGGATTTTGCAGATTTTGCTGAAAAAGCAAGCAGCTTTATCACAGAGCCGCTTCCTGCCAATGTTGATGCAGAGGCTGTTCTTCGCTTGATGCAGGGGCGTATCGGGAAGTTCAGCGAGATCAACGAGAAGGTCGCCTTTTTCCGTGCCTTGCCCTCGTATGAGGTTGTGTTGTTTGAAAACAAGAAGAACAAGGTGACGGTCGATGTCGCGAAGCGCGTGCTTACAGCTGCGGTCCCGGTGCTTTCTGCGCTTGCGGAGTGGACGAACGACGCGCTGTATGCCGCCCTGCTCGGGCTTGCCGAAGAGCTTGGCTGTAAGAGCGGAGCTGTCATGTGGTGTCTGCGCATTGCCGCCTCCGGTATGGCTGTTACACCTGGCGGTGCCACCGAGATCATGGCTGCTATCGGTAGGGAAGAGAGTCTTGCCCGCGTGCAGGCGGCCGTTGGGAGGCTGTAAACGATCGCACTTTTTGCCCGATTCTTGCGCATGGAATCATGGTGGGGATGGGAACGAAAAAATAGCAAGAAAACGGAGTTGGGTGTCAACTCCGTTTTCTTGCTTGTCTGAGAAGAGAAAATGGCTGCAAAGTGGCAAACCCCTGATGACGGGAGGAAGAAAGCGTGGCAAGCTAAAAAAGGGAAAACAGCAGACCGGAAAGGCTCCAAAATGGCCATTGTGCAACATGACGAAACGTAGAAAAAACAGCGTGTTTTTTGTGCAATATGCACAAAAAAACAGGGAAAACCTAATTTTTCCAAAATTGAGAATACAACCGTAAATTAGTAAATTTAATTTACAGTTACAAAAAACAATTGAAAAAACGCAGTTTTATTTGATAAAATTTGTAATTTTTAATTACATATGCCGATTTTGAAATGTAAACGGAATGTGACCTTTTTGGAATTTCGAGTCTTGAAGCTCCCTTTTGGCAGTTTTTGGAGGGTGAAAAACGCGGTTTTGCGCGATGTTATAAGGGTTTTCTTGTCATTTTTTTCTTGACTTTTTGCTACGCATGTGTTAAAATGTTATTATCAGTAAGCATAGGCACTGCTGTGCACATTTGTCGAAAAAAGCATTTTTTGTGCGTTCTTTGGTGCCGTCAACGCCGCAGCTCTGCGGCTGCGGATGTTTTTTGAAACCTCGGGGCGAGGCTCCGAATTATCTAGGAGGGAATTTTCATGAAGAGATCCAGGTTTGTTCGCGCAATAGCTCTGTGCCTGGCTGTTCTGATGCTGGCTGGCACCTTTGGTGTGTCTGTCGCAGCAGCAGATACGGGCACGACGGGATCGACCACGGCAGCACAGATCCGTGAGCTGTTGAACACATCTTCCTACAAGGTGTACAACGAAAAGCACCCCACTGTGAAGGGGACGGGAGAGATCATCGTCGACGCAACGGTCCCGTATTCCTATGAGGTGGGCGGCATCGTCTACTACTACGATGCTGCAAAGAAAACGTTTTACACGGTTGATGCTGCGGGGCTTCGTACCGATGTAGCGTCGGATGCGGTGGCCGTTTATGTTGGCGACCACGGCGGCGCAAGTTCCTTGTATTCGCCTGCTGACGGTAAGCTCAGCTGGCAGGTGACGGTTCCGCAGAGCGGACGCTATGCTATCGAGATCGAGTATTATCCCATCGGCAAGAATGTTTCCTCGATCGAGCGTGTGTTCTACATAAACGACAAGGTTCCGTTTTCCCAGGCGCGGTATTTGACGATGTCCAAATCCTGGGAATACAAGTACGAATATGCCCAGGAAGACAGCGCAAAGGCTGACCCCTTCTTTAAGACCGACCTTGGCGGCAACGAGCTGAAGCCCGAGGCCGCTCCGGCTCCGACTTGGATGAAGTACCAGTTCTCGGATTCGGACGGCTTCTATCAGGGGGCGTTTGAGTTCTACTTCGACAACGACGAGCAGGAAAACGTAACACACACCATCTCGCTTGAGGCGGCGCGCGAGGCAATGGCCATCAAATCGATCCGCCTGTATCCATATGTTGAAGCACCGAGCTATGCGGATGTGTTGGCTTCCTACATTGCAAACAACTACCAGACTGCCGGCGCCGACGCACACATCAAGCTGGAGGCAGAAAAGCCGTATCGCGTATCCGATACCTCTGTGTACGCATCCAACGACCGTACATCGGCCGTCAACTCTCCCTCCGACCCGAACAAGCAGCTCCTCAACGTGCTTGGCGCAAACAGCTATGATACCATTGGTCAGTGGGCGAGCTACCAGTTCACACCTACTAAGACCGGTCTGTATACGATCTCGGTCCGTTGCAAGCAGGATGAGTTGGCCGGTATGTATACCTCCCGTACGGTCCGCCTTGCAGGTGGTAAGTACGGCGATACGCTGATGGTGCCGTTTGCCGAGGCGTATGATGCCCGCTTCAATTACGACAAGGCGTGGCAGATCGCTACGCTCAGTAACGGGGAAGAGGTATTCCAGTTCTACTTTGAAGCAGGTGTGACCTACACCGTTTCCTTTGAGGTTAGCTTGGGTACGCTTTCCGATATCATCGAGCAGGTGGAAAACTCGCTTAGTGTGATCAACGATTGTTATCTTGAGATCCTCCAGCTGACAGGTGCCGAGCCTGACCAATACCGCGATTACAAGTTTGAGCGCGTTATGCCGGAGACCATCCGTAACCTTCTGAATCAGGCTAACACGCTTGAGGATGTGTCCGAGGAGCTTACGCGTCTTTCCGGATCGCGCGGTTCTCACGTGGCAACGCTCGATCAGGTGGTCTTCCTACTGCGTGAGATGGGCCGTGATAACGGTGATAAGATTCCGGAGAACCTTGGTAACCTGAAGTCTTATATCGGTACGCTCGGTACCTGGCTGAATACATCGAAGCAGCAGTCCCTCATGATGGACTACATCGTTGTTTCCGGCACCGAGAAGACTGAAACCGCACTCTCCTTTGAGCACAAGCTCGATCCTTCTTATAAAGAGAACGCTACGTTCTTTGAGTCTGCCGGCTACGAGATCATTGCGTTCTTCCAAAGCTTCTTTACAAGCTACGATCAGATGGGCGTTACCGAGCAGCTTGATACCAATACGCGTGTTGAGGTTTGGATCGCTACCGGTCGTGACCAGGCAAGCATCTGGCGTAACCTGGTTGACTCCTCGTTCACTTCGACGGATGCAGGTCGCGGTGTTGCTATTGACCTGAAGCTGGTTGCCGCAGGTAGCTTGCTTCCTTCCGTCCTTGCAAAGAAGGGTCCTGACGTTTACATCGGCCTGCCCGCGGGAGACGTGATTAACTACGCGATCCGTAGTGCGGTTCTTCCGATTACCGACTTTACAGATGCTGAGCCGAATATTCTGGGTGAGTTTAATGCGGCTGCGTTGGATCCGATAATCATGCACGAGGAGCTGTACGGCCTGCCCGAAACGCTTGCCTTCTCGATGATGTTCTACCGCAAGGATGTACTTGCGAACATTAACCGTGATGTTCCCGAAACATGGGAGGATGTTTTGAAGCTGGTGCCGTTGCTCCAGTCCCAGAACATGCAGATCGGTCTTACGCGTAACTACAACATGTTCCTCTATCAGCGCGAGGGCGGCGACCGTTGGGCGTACGACGGCAACGAGTACAGCAAGACGGGCAAGTTTGCCGACCTGATGAGTGACGAAACGTTTTCTACCTATTTTAATTATATGCGTATTGCATATGATGCCGATGTGGCGCTGGATGCCTTCCGCTATATGTGCCGCTTGTACACGGACTACAGCTTCCCGGTGGCCTTTGACTCCGCAAACCGCTTCCGTACAGGGGAGATGCCGATCGTTATCGCTGATGCTGTTGCCATGTACAACCAGCTGACCGTCTTTGCAACGGAGATCCGCGGTCTTTGGATGTTTACCAACGTCCCCGGCACCAAGCGCTCTGACGGAACCATCAGCCGTCTTTCTATCGGTGCTGTTACGGCAACCGTTATGATGAACGGCGTGCGTGACAAGGCTGCTACTTGGAAATTCATGAGCTGGCAGGTTGGCTCGGATGTACAGGCTGAGTACGGCAACTCCATGGTGTCGCTGATCGGTCCTGCCGCGAAGTATAACACGGCTAACATGGCAGCACTCGAGAAGATGTCCTGGACAACAGAGGAGTACAAAAACCTCTATAGCCAGTTCAACAATCTTGCATCCATTCCTAACTACCCCGGGGCTTACATCATCGACCGCTATCTGGAATTCGCATTCTTGAACGCTACCGAGGGCGCTAACCCCGTCGACGAGCTGCGTGACTATACCAAGACCATCAACAAAGAGATCAACAGAAAACGTACAGAGTTTGATTTGCCCATCATCGAAAATGACCAAACCGTCGATGATGCCATTGAAAATTACATTGCGTATCTGAAAACGCTCGATGACAGCCAACTCGCCGGTTATTCGGAGTATGTGCGTAATTACGTTAAGAATTACAAAGCCTGATCCGAATACAAAGAAATGATATAAGGAGAAATACGAATGTCACAGAAAGAGGCGGTCGCGCGCCCGGTAGCGCGTAAAGACATGACCAAGCTCCAATGGACATGGAAGGAGATCAAGCGCAATAAAACGGCGTATTTTCTGGTAATGCCGTTTATGATCCTCTTCTTTGTATTCACGGTGCTTCCGGTTGCCTTTTCGATTTTCCTGAGCTTTACAGAGTTTAACCTTCTTGAATGGCCGAAAATGATCGGATTCGAAAACTACATTCGCCTGTTTCTTGATGATGAGATCTTTATTCTCGCCTGCGGAAACACGCTGATCTTCGCTGCGATTACAGGCCCGCTTTCTTATTTGCTGTCTTTCTTGATCGCGTGGTTCATCAATGAGCTTCCCCCTAAGGTCCGCGCTGTTGTTACCCTGATCTTCTACGCCCCCTCTATCTCGGGCGGTGTGTACATGGTTTGGACGATCCTGTTCTCCTCCGACTCTTACGGTTGGGTAAACGGTACACTCATGAATTTGGGAATTATAGACAGCCCGATCCTCTGGTTCCAGAACGAGACCTACATCATGCCGCTTTGCTGCGTGGTTGCTCTTTGGACCTCGCTTGGTACAGCCTTCCTTGCTTTCATTGCCGGTCTGCAAACGATCGACAAGAGCCTCTTTGAGGCGGGAGCGGTGGACGGTATCCGCAACCGTTGGCAGGAGCTTTGGTACATAACCCTGCCTACCATGCGTCCGCAGCTGATGTTCGGTGCGGTGCTTGCCATTACACAGTCCTTTGGTTTTGGCGCTATCGTTACCGCACTCGCCGGCTTCCCGTCGCTGAACTATTGCGCACATACGATCATGCACCATCTTGATGACTACGGTGGCCAGCGTTTTGAAGTCGGTTACTCGTCTACCATCGCCGTGATCCTATTTGTAATCATGGTGGGTAGTAATATGATCATCAAGAAAGCTCTCTCGAAGGTAGGACAATGATATGGCGAAGAAATTAAGAACAAGAAATCATAAAGTTGTCCTCAACCGTTCGGCAGGAGGCGACGCAGGCATTACCTTCTTCCTTGTGCTGATGGGTGCTTTCATGTTCCTCCCCATGTTGTATGTTATCATGCAGTCGCTTAAGCCTCTTGATGAGCTGTGGATGTTTCCGCCGCGCTTTTACGTAATCAGCCCGACGCTTGAGAACTTCTCGGATCTGTTCTCTCTGATGAACACATCTTGGGTTCCTTTCTCGCGTTACATCTTTAATACCGTATTCATTACAGCGATCGGTACGTTCGGCAACCTGGTGCTTGCATCTATGGCCGCCTACGCACTGGCAAAGCTGAAGTTCCCCGGACGCAACTGGATGTTCCAAGTAGTTGTCCTTTCGCTCATGTTCCACCAGACGGTTAACCAGGTAACGCACTTCATTATTCTGACCACGCTTGGGCTGGTCGATACCTACTGGGCTATCATCATTCCTTCGCTGGCTACCACAATGGGCCTTTACCTGATGAAGCAGTTTATGGAATCCTCGGTGTCGGATGCGGTGCTCGAAAGCGCGCGCCTTGACGGTGCGAGCGAGTTCCGTACCTTCCTGACGATCGCTATGCCGATGGTTAAGCCTGCGTGGCTGACACTGATCATCGAGTCCTTTAAGGGACTTTGGAATACGGGTGCTTCGATTTATATTCAATCCGAGCAGCTGAAAACCTTTAACTACGCCATTCAGCAGATCGTTAGCGGCGGTGTAGCCCGTGCCGGTGCCGGTGCAGCTGCAACGGTGGTTATGATGATCGTGCCGATTACCGTGTTTGTCGTATCTCAAAGTAGCATCATTGAGACGATGGGCTCGAGCGGTATGAAAGACTGATAAAGGAGAGAAGAGAATGAAAAAGAAATTAATATCCTTCGGACTTCTGTTCCTCTGTCTTCTCGTGCTGTTTGCCGCTGTTCCCGTTTCGGCAAGTGAGCCGTATCAGACCTACACCTATTCCTCGGACGGATTTGCGCTTCATTCGCCTGCTGCATATACTCCCGTTAAGCTTGTCGACTCCAAGTCGATCGGTCTTTTGGATGTGCCCGGCGGGGTAGCGTTTGACGATGCCGCCGACCTCTTCGTTGACGGCGATATGAAGGTGTATCTTGTTGACAGCAAGAACAGCCGTATCATTGTCATGGATCGGCACTACAAGCTTGACTTCATCATCAAGGATTTTGTCAATGCACAGGGCGTTCACGATTCCTTTGAATCTCCCAAGGGTGTCTTTGTTAATGATGAGTACATTTACGTTTGCGATACAGAAAAGCAGCGTATCGTCCTTTTTGATAAGGAAGGGAATTACGAGAGAACTATCGAAAAGCCGAACTCTCCGCTTTTTGGTCAGGATTCCTTCTTCAAGCCGATCGCCATGGCCGTTGACCAGTACAATAAGATCTATGTGATCTCCTCCTCTACGCATCAAGGCGTTATCGTTATGGATGAGGACGGCTCCTTCAACGGCTTTATCGGTGCCCAGAAGGTCGCCTATGATCTGTTTGAGGTCATGTGGATGAGCTTTATGACAGAAGAGCAGAAGGCTCAACAGATGTCCTACGTTCCGACGACCTTTAACAATATCGCTGTTGACAGCGACGGCTTTATCTACGTGACGAACTCCTCCATCGAGGAGAGTAGCCAGATGGCGTCGATCCAGAGCAAAAGTGCGGATTACTCGCCTGTCAAAAAGCTGAACTCTGCCGGTAGAGAGATCATGCAGCGTAATGGCTTCTTTGATCCCGGTGGAGAGGTAGACGTACGTACAGACAGTAAGGCTACTTACCGCGGTGTTTCCGAGATCGTTGACGTTGGTGTCGGTCCGGAGTTTACCTGGTCCATCATCGATAAGAAGAGAAGCAAGGTGTTTACCTATGACTCCAACGGTAACCTTCTCTTCGCCTTTGGTGACGAGGGCTCCCAGCTTGGTAACCTTTCCAACCTTGGCGCTGTTGTTTATCAAGGTGATTTCTTGCTCCTGCTTGACACGACAGATGACCGCTTTACGGTTTATGAGAGAACTGAGTACGGCGATCTTTTGATCGAAGCGCTTAAGCTTGAAAACGACCGCCATTACAATGAAGCGGTACAATGCTGGTACAAGGTGCTGCAGCGTAACAACAACTTTGATACTGCGTACATCGGTATCGGTAAATCGCTTTACCGCTCGGGCCACTATGAGGAAGCTATGGAATACCTCAGTGCCGCCTATGAAACAGAAAACTACTCCAAAGCATATCAGGAAATGCGTAAGATTTGGATCGCGGATTACTTTATTTGGATTCCGATTGTGATCATCGCCGTTTGCGTGGCATGGAGCTTCCTCATGAAGCGTGTCAAGCGCGTGAATTACGAGACCGCGCATTCCCGCTCTAAGCGTACATACATCCAAGAGCTTTGCTACAGCTTCCACTTGGTGTATCATCCCTTTGACGGATTCTGGGATCTGAAGCATGAAAAGCGCGGCTCTATGCGTGCTGCCATGACGATCTTGGCTTTGGTCATCCTCGCCTTCTTCTATCAGTCGGTTGGTACGGGCTATATCATGAACCCGAAGGATAATTATTCGACTATCTTCGTACAGATCCTTTCGGTTGGTGTTCCGCTTGTGCTGTGGGCAGTATCCAACTGGTGCTTGACGACACTCTTTGACGGTGAGGGTAGCTTCAAGGACATTATCATTTCTTGCTGCTACGCCTTGGCTCCCATGCCGCTTCTTTTGATTCTGTCCACACTTTTCTCCAACGTCGTAACGCTGAATGAGGCACAGATCGTAACGCTTTTGGTTACGGTGGGCTTCGTTTGGTCGATCTTCCTCATCTTCTTCGGTATGATGGTCACACACGACTATTCCATGTACAAGACGATCGTTACAACGCTCGGAACGATCTTGGCAATGGCCTTGATCATGTTTGTTGCTATCCTGTTTACAAGCTTGCTTGGTAAGATCCTTTCCTTTGTCACATCGATCGCAACTGAGCTTAGCTACCGCGGAATTTAAGTATAGGAGAAAATGCTATGAAAAAGAAAATATTATCAGCAATGCTTGCATTGTTGATGGCGTTTGGAGCTTTCGGCGTCTTCTGTACTGTTCCCGTTTCGGTAGCAGCAGAGGAGGCTGCCGGTGGAACAAACGACTCCGGAAGCACTTCCACGACTCCAGGAAAAGAGAAGTACAAAACAGTCGTGGAGGGCGCACTCAGCAAGTCTTATGCCAGTGCACAGGATAAGATTGACAGTGACGAAAACATGGAGCTTCTTACCGTCTACGGTAACTACAAGCTCTATGCAAACCGTTACACGGGCGAGGTTGCTGTTAAGGATGTCCTCACAGGACAGATCCTGCTCACCAATCCCTACAATGTACCGAGCTATAGCTCGATTCAGAAGGACACACGCTATCAGCTTCTTTCTCAGATCGCCATCGGTTATACCGACAACGGTGTATCCAATACCTTCTACAGCTACAACGAGGCAGCCGCCCGTGGTCAGATCAAGGTAAAGAACATCAAAAATGGTATCCGTGTCGACTACGCACTGGGCCTTGAGCAAGCAAACTATCTTGCTCCCGGTATGATTACCCAAAAGCGTATGGAAGAGGTCATCCTCTCCGTCATGGTAGATGTTTCAAGCTACAATACGGAAGATATCACCTATGATTATTCCTACAACTCTATTGCAACCCTCCCCGAGGATGACCTTACCTTTAAGGTTAAGAGCTTCCTTGCTCCTTATATTCTTTATGACCCGTGGGAGGAAGGCCTTGCAGACATAACCTTAACGAGTTATTTGGAGCAATTCCCGTTCCTCAAAACCGCTTATGATGCATGGACGGCAGAGGTAAAATCCCTCGGCGCAGACCTTGACGGAGACGGTTGCGTTAAAGAGGCAGAGTTTAATCTGCTCCCGAAAGAATCTCAGGACAGACTCCTATCCTTCCAAAAGCCTCTGTACGTGCTTCAGACCGGTAAAACAGCGAAAGAGAAGCGTGTGCTTGAGAACTACCTCAAGGAGCTCGTTCCGCTTTACACCTACGAGGAGCGCGATAAGGACCACGAGGAAACCGGCTACGTTTCCGAAGAGATTGAGCCGCCGCTCTTCAAGCTGGCATTGGAGTATACGCTGAATGATAACGGTCTGAACATCTCCTTGCCCGCCAACAGCATTCGCTTTAACGACGAGCTGTATAAGCTTGAATATATCAGCCCTGTACAGTTCCTCGGTGCCGGCGACCTCAATGATGATGGCTATCTTTTCTATCCCGACGGCGGCGGTGCGATCCTGTACTACGAGGATCTGATCAAAAAGAGCGCGAGTAGCATTACAGGCAAGGTTTACGGTGCTGACTATGCTTATCATGAAATTTCCGGTAAGCACCAGGAATCGATCCGTATGCCCGTCTTTGGCTCGGTGACCTCTAAGGAAACAACGCTTTTGGACTCGGAGGGCAACCCCGTGACCATGCCCGATGCAAACGGCAATCCTGTTCCCGTGACAACGAAAACGACAACAGGATTCTTGGCAATCCTCCATCAGGGAGATGCCATGGCTAACATTACGGCTGCGTGGGGCGGCTCCCGTCATAATTTTGCATCTGTTTATACAACCTATTACCCGCGTCCTAAGGACACCTACGAGCTTTCCGGCTCGGTTTCGGTCGGCGGTGATAACACATGGACTGTAGAGTCCTCCCGTAAATATACGGGTAGCTACAAGATCCAGATCGTGCTTCTGTCCGACGTTTCCCAGAAGGCTACGCTTGAAGCGGCCGGCCGCACCTACTTTGAGGCATCTTATGTCGGCATGGCCAAGGCGTATAACAATTATCTTGTTAACGTAACGGGTGTTTTGAAGCCGCTTTCTTCCAGTGATGTTAAGGACGGTAATCTTCCGCTCTACATTGAGTCCTTTGGTACGGTTCCGGATACGCAGAAGATCCTTTCGATCCCTGTTGAGGTCAACGTACCCTTGACGACCTTTGATAACATCAAGCAGATGTATAAGGACCTCAAGGAGAACGGCATTACCAATGTTCAGTTTAAGCTGACAGGCTTTGCTAACGGCGGTATGTATTCCACCTATCCGGCCAAGCTTAATTGGATGAATGAGGTCGGCGGGGCTGACGGATTTAAGTCACTCCTTGCGGATGCTCGTGCACAGGGCTACGGTATTTATCCCGAGTTCGACTTCATGTACGTCACAAAGGAGGAGCTGTTTGACGGCGTAGACCTGCAATATGCGGCCGCGCGCACGATCGATAACCGTTATTCCAACAGACGCGTTTATGATGCGACCTATCAGCAATTTGTCAGTTACTTTGATATCTGCGTAACGCCTTCCGTGGTTAAGGAATATTACAAGAATTTCTCCGGCGCATTTATGGGGTATGATCCGATCGGTATTTCGATATCCACATTGGGCAGCGACCTCAACTCTGATTTCGGAGCCCGTGTTCCTACCAACCGTGAGGATTCCAAGAAGATTATTTCAAGCCTTCTTGAGCAGATCGATAATGATTACAGCTCTGTGATGACAGCGGGCGGTAATGCTTACGCGTTGGCCTATACCGATCATCTCTTGAACGCGGCGATCGATAGCTCTCGCTTCGCAAGTGCCAGCCGTTCGGTTCCGTTCGTCGGTATCGTTCTTCACGGTTATGTTAACTTCTCCGGCTCTGCCATTAACCGTGCAGGTAACATCAAATATCAAATTTTGAAGGCTATTGAGAATGGTGCATCCGTCTACTTTACGCTTTCCTATGATAATACCGATATTCTTAAGGAATTTAAGGATCTTAGCCAGTATTATTCGGTGAACTATGATATTTGGGCGTTTACCGAGGATCTCGAAGGGAACCGCAAGCCCGGCGAGCTCTTTGATGTATATAACGCCGTTAACCAAGCTATCGGTGGATTGCAGACCGCCAAGATCGTGAACCATCAGTTCCTGATCGCAGAGCGTACACGCACCGAAGCAGAGAAGGAAGCCGATGCGGCACTGCTTGAGCAGGCACTTGCCGCAGCAACAGCCGCCGCCACTACCGAGGCGCAGAGGGCCTACATCAGGGAGCTCCGTGAGCGCTTTGAAAACGGTGAGATCGATGCCGGCGGTGATCTCAGTTCCTTTGATGTCGCGGATGAGCGTATCCGGGAGATCCTTGACTCTTACAAGCTCCAGGCAACCGTAACCGATTCGGAGGCTACAGCCGGAGATGACTATGCTGCAACCAAGTATACGATCGATGACGGTTCTGTGGTGCTTGTCAGCTACGAGGGAGGACATTCCTTCATTCTCAACTACAACGTGTATGCTGTGGATGTTACCGTCAACGGTATCACCTACACGATTGAACAGTACGGCTATCAGCCGATCACCATGTAAGGGGGAAAGAACATGAGTAAAAAGCAATTAAATACAGCTGATCCTGTTCTTGCTCCTGCAACGGCAGGCTCGGGGATCGCGGGATTTTTCACCGCGATCCTCGGAAAGGTCGTCAGCTTTTTCACGGGATCCGGCTCGCTTGAAAAGAGAAAGGCCAAGGCCGGTTGGGTCTTCGTTCTACCCTTTCTTATCGGACTTCTCTTTGTATACGCACCTGTTATCATTAACTCGCTGACTTACACCTTCTTCTCTATTGAGGATGTGATTGAAGAGGACCCCGTTACGTTTGAAACGATTGCGGAATACACGGTACTTCACTTCGAAGGATTGAAGTATTATTCAGAGGCTCTTTTCACGGATGTAGACTTCGTCCGCATTTTGGTTGAGGGTATCACACAGTTGATTATCGATATTCCCGCAATTGTTATCTTCTCGCTTTTTGTGGCTGTGATTCTGAACCAGAAGATGCTGGGACGTGCAGCGTTTCGCGCCATCTTCTTCATTCCCGTTATTCTTTCTACAGGCTTGATTGATGCAATTGATGCCAGCAACCCAATGGTGGATCATATGGGAAGTGCAGACGGTATTGATACCGGTACGGGAGGTAGTGCATCGGCGGATATCGTTGATGCGGTGGATATTGAGAATCTCTTTGCCGGCATGAAGATCGGTACGGAGATCGTGGATTACGTTGCGGGCCTTGTTAATGATATTTATGCAATCGTTAACCGCTCCGGCGTACAGATTCTGATCTTCCTTGCCGGTCTGCAGTCCATTTCTCCTTCGATTTATGAGGCTTGTACGATTGACGGTGCAACAGCATGGGAAACCTTCTGGAAGATCACCTTCCCGATGATCAGTCCGATGATTCTGGTAAATGCGCTGTACACCATCATTGACTCGTTCACCAGTGCATCGAACGGTGTTATGACCTATATCGCTGAAAAGACAGACCTACAGCTGGCATCTGCTATGGCATGGATCTACTTTGTGCTTATTATGCTTATCATCGTAGTATTCTTGCTGATATTCTCGGCATTCGTCTTCTATCAGAAGCGTGATGCTTGATGAAAGGAGGAATTCGAATGGACGCAAATCAACACATTCCCGAGCAGCAAGCAATGCCTCGTGTCATGAAAGAAAGCAAAAACAAGATCCGCGTAGATTTCGAGCGTTCTCCTCTCTGGCAGCGCTTTAAGGCGAAATTCCTCTCGACCTATTTCTTCACGCAGATTGTATGGTATGTTTTCCGCCTGATCCTTTTGGTCGGTATTTCCTACGTTATTCTGTTCCCGTTCTTTGCAAAAATCTCCGGTTCCTTTATGTCAATGAGTGACTTCGTTGATGTAACGGTTCGCTTGATTCCCAAAAATTGGACATTGGACACCTACAAGGCCATCTTGGTGGAAAACAACTTCCTGGCCGCATTTTTCAACACACTGCTTTTATCGCTCTCGACCGCACTTATTCAGACCTTGGTCTGTTGCTTTGTCGGATACGGTCTTGCAAAGTTCCGTTTCCGCGGCAACCGATTGATCATGGTTCTGGTGGTCGTAACGTTGATCATTCCGCACAGAACTTTGGCTTTCTCCTTCCAGAGATTTTTCCTTGATTTTGATATTTGGGGAATTATCAGGCTCTTTGCGGGAGTCGGCATTGACCTTGGTAAGAGTAACTGGCCGCTGTACATTCTGTCGGCCACCGGTCTTGCTTTCAAAAACGGTTTGTTTATCTTCATGATGCGTCAGTTCTTCACGGGCGTTCCGGATGAGCTTGAGGAGTCTGCTTACGTAGACGGTTCCGGCGTTTACAGAACCTTCTTCCAGATTATTCTTCCACTTTCCGTCCCGATGATGATCACCATCTTCCTGCTTGCCTTCTCTTGGCAGTGGACGGACAACTTCTATACGGAACTATTCAACAGCAATGCTGTTTTGATGCCTGCTGTAAATGCGATCCCTCCATCCTTGACTGAGGCCGCAAACAATGTATCTCTTTATGGCTCTGCGATTCGTAATACCGCTGCTATTCTGATCATGGCACCGCTGGTCGTTATGTATCTGTTCTGCCAGAGATATCTCATTCAGGGTATTGAGCGTTCCGGTATCGTGGGTTAATCAAATCAAAAAAAGAAAACCGAGGTTTCTCGGTTTTCTTTTTTTGATAAGTGATAAGAGGCGTTGGGGTAAGCCGACGACTCTTTTTCTTTATTTCATTTTCTCCTGCTTAACCTTGTGGTCGATAACGTGGCGGGAGGCCAGTTCATCACGGACCTCTTCCGTGGTGATGCCGAGCTCCACCATCAAAACCATTACGTGATAGGCAAGATCCGCAATTTCGTACAGCACCTCGGCACGGTCATTTTTAGCACCGATAATGACTTCGGTGGCCTCTTCACCAACCTTTTTGAGGATCTTGTCAAGCCCCTTTTCAAAAAGGTAGGTGGTGTAAGAGTTCGCAGGCATTTCCTTTTTGCGCGAGAGAAGCAGGGAATACAGGTTATCCAGCGCAAAGGGCTCCTTACAATCATCGGATGCAAAGACCTCATTTGTGAAACAGGAATCTGTGCCCGTATGGCATGCAGGTCCGTCCTTTTCTACCTCTATGAGGAGCGCATCCAAGTCGCAATCTGCGGTGATCTTTTTTACATGCTGATAATTTCCCGATGTTTCGCCTTTCAGCCACAGGCATTGGCGGGAGCGGGAATAAAAGCAGGTAAGCTCCTTTTCCAGTGTGATGGCAAGGCTTTCGCGGTTCATATAGGCCAGCGTCAGCACATCGCCTGTTTTCTGATCTGTAACAATAGCAGGGATCAAGCCGTCCTTGTCAAATTTCAATTTGCTCTGGTCAAAATTCATCATGGTAATCTCCTTACGGGAATGCCGCTTTCAGCAAGCGTATTTTTCAGTCCTCTGATGGAAACCTCTTTGAAATGAAAGATAGATGCGGCAAGACCCGCATCCACGCGCGGTTGTGTTTTGAAAAGGGTAGTGAAATCTTCGATTTTTCCGGCACCGCCCGAGGCAATGATCGGAACCGAAACGCGCTCGGCTACCGCCGCGAGAAGGGGAAGGTCAAAGCCTTGTTTCACACCGTCGGTGTCAATGCTGTTAATGACCAACTCACCGGCACCTCTCGCAACGCCCTCTGCGGCCCATTCCAGTGCGTCACGGCCTGTGTCCTCACGTCCGCCCTTAGCGAATACGTGAAAGGAGCCGTCAACGCGCTTGACGTCCATAGAAAGCACCACGCATTGATCGCCATAGCGGCGAGCGGCCTCGTCGATCAGCGCAGGATTTGCAATTGCCCCCGAATTGACACTGACCTTGTCGGCACCGCATTTCAGCACGCGGCCAAAGTCATCAAGCGTGCGGATGCCACCGCCTACCGTCAAGGGAATAAAGATTTCTGCCGCCACGCGGCGCAGGATGTCGGTAAACAGATTGCGTCCCTCGGCAGAGGCTGTAATGTCGTAAAAAACAAGCTCGTCTGCGCCTTGGTCATTGTAAAACCTTGCCAGCGTTACAGGATCCTCAACCTCGCGGATGCCGTCAAAGTTGACACCCTTTACGACGCGGCCGTCGCGCACATCAAGGCAGGGAATAATGCGTTTCATCAGCATGCGGAGCACCTCACTTCCGCAAGTGCACGCGTAAGATCGATCTTGCCTGTGTAGAGAGCCTTTCCGAGAATTGCACCGCTGACGGATAAGGCTGCCAAGCGATGAAGCTCCTCGTAATAGGTGATGCCGCCCGAGGCAATAATGGAAAGGCCGCCGATCTTTGTAAGATCTTCATAGATTGCGAGGTTTGTGCCGCTTTCCGCGCCATCCTTGGAGATATCTGTATAGATCACGGTGCGGACACCGATCTCCGCCAAATGACGGCAGAAGGAAACGCTGTCAACATCAGTCACAGAAAGCCAGCCGTGAGTGGCTACCTTTCCGTCTGCGGCATCCACGCCAACCGCAATGCGTTCTCCGTAACGGAGAAGTGCCTCACGTAAAAATGCAGGATCCTCAAGGGCGGCCGTTCCTAAAATCACGCGTGCCGCGCCTGCTTCCAGATAACGGTCAATGCGGTCAAGAGTGCGGATGCCGCCGCCGATCTCTACTTGCATGCCGGTGCTCTCCAGAACGCGGCGCACCGTTTCAAAATTTGAGAGTGTACCGTCCTTGGCACCGTCAAGGTCTACCATATGCAGATGCTTGGCACCTGCCTCGGAAAAAGCACTTGCGGTCGCCTCGGGGGTGCGATCATATACAGTCACACGGTCGTAGTCGCCACGCAAGAGACGCACGACCTGTCCGTTTTTGATATCAATAGCGGGTAAGAGATACATGGGCTGCTCCTATCAAAGTTCTGCAAAAGCACGCAGGATGGAAAGGCCTACCTGCCCGCTTTTTTCCGGGTGAAATTGCGTTCCGAAGACAAGGCCGTTTTGCACAGCCCCCGTTATGGTCACGCCGTATTGTGAGGTTGCCGTTACGCTATCCTCGCAATCCACGGCATAGAAGGAATGCACATAATAGACAGCATCCCCCTCCTTGACATAACGGAGCAGAGGGGACGGGCGTGTGATGCGCAGGGAATTCCAGCCCATATGCGGCACCTTAAGCGGCTCACGCAGATCGTCGGCAATGGAACAGACGGTTCCGCGGATAAGGCCGAGCCCCTCGTGCTCCCCATATTCGTAGCTTTTGTCGAAAAGGAGCTGCATGCCGAGGCAAATGCCAAGCAAGGGGCGGTCAGTAGCCACCTCTTTGATGACGGGGATCAATCCCGTGGCGGCGAGCCGTGCCGCCGCATCGCCAAACGCGCCCACGCCGGGAAGGATCACGCGGTCGGCGGCCAGGATCTCGCTTGGGTTGGCCGTCACACGACATTCCTGCCCGATGGCGGCAAGTGAGCCCGTCAGCGAAAAAAGATTTCCAACTCCGTAGTCGATAATGGCGATCATAAAAGAACTCCTTTGGTCGAGAGAAGGGAGTCGCCGAGCCGCGGATCGGTAGAAAGTGCGGCACGGAGCGCGCGTGCAAGGGATTTGAAAACACCTTCAATGATGTGGTGCGAATTGTTGCCTGCCAAGCGGCGGATGTGCAGATTGATACCTGCTTCGCGCACAAAGGCAGCCATAAACTCCTCCACAAGCTCCGTGTCAAAGCTACCGACCTTCTGTGTGGGGATGGGGCAATCAAAGGCAAGATAAGCCCGTCCGCCAACGTCTACGGCGGTCAGAATCAGGGCCTCGTCCATCGGGAGGATCATGTGGCCGTAGCGCGATATGCCGCGCCCCTCGCCCACAGCCTCGCGTAATGCGCGGCCAAGGCAAATGCCGATGTCCTCAACGGTGTGGTGATCGTCCACCTCTGTGTCGCCCGTGGCACGCAGGGTCAGGTCAAAGGAGCCGTGCTTGGCAAAGAGCGAGAGCATGTGGTCGAGAAAGCCAACGCCGCTTTGAATGTCGTATTTTCCCTCGCCGTCAAGTGTGAGTGACAGAGAAATGGCAGTTTCACCGGTCTTTCGCGCAATATTAGCACTTCTCATGACTGTTTTTCCTCCAAAATTTGTTTTGTAGCGGTGAGGAATGCTTCCATTTCCTCCTCCGAGCCGATGGTGATTCGGATGTAATCGGGAATGTGCGGATCACCTAAATAACGAACAAGAATGCCGCGCTCACGCAGGGCCAGATAAAGGTCACGTCCGTGCATGAAGGGGGGGCTTGCAAGCAGGAAATTTGCACGGGAGTCTGTCACCGCAAACCCAAGGGCGATAAGCTCTTTTTTCGTTTTTTCGCGTGTGCAGATGATGCGTTTCGTGCAATCACGGAAATAATCGGGATCGCGCAGGGCAGCGGTTGCCGCCAAAATAGAAAGACGGTTGAGGTTGTAGGGGTTGAATGAAAACTTCAAACGGTTCAAATCGTCAATCAGCTCGGCACATCCGATGGCATAGCCAACACGCGCGCCTGCCAGATTGCGCGATTTTGAGAAGGTACCCACGACCAAAAGATTATCGTACTTTTTGGTCAAGGAAATTGCACTCTCGCCGCCAAAATCGATGTACGCCTCGTCAACGATCAGAACGCCGGGGGCCTTTATGGCCAGTGCCTCGATTTCGGAGGGGGTTATATAGAGGCCTGTCTGTGCATTGGGGTTGGCGATCACGATGCTGCCACGCTCGGTCTTTGCAAGCGTCTCCATATCAATGGAAAGGTCGGCTTTCATCGGGCAGGGGGTAAAGGGAATGCCGAAGAAGGCGGCAAATACGGGATAAAAGCCGTAAGAAAGCGCCGGTGCCGTAAATCCGTTCTCGCCAAATGCGTGGAAGGCAAAGGCCAAAACCTCGTCACTGCCGTTCCCGACAAAGACGGAGGAGGTGGGAACGCCGTAGGTATCCGCCAGCGCATCAATGAGCGTAGCCGCGGTGGGATCTGAATACAGACGGAGTGAGGAAACGGCCTCGCGGTCGATCGCCTCCATAACGGTGGGGGCAGGGGGATAGGGGGATTCATTTGTGTTGAGCTTGATATACTGCTGATCCTTCGGCTGTTCTCCCGGAACGTAAGGCTCGATGCCCTGCAAGGCAGATGAGAAAAAACGGCTCATATTACTGATCTCCTTCAAGACGGGAGAGAATACTGCGTGCGTGCGCGTCCAGCCCTTCACGGTGTGCAAAATCGGCTACGCGCTCTCCTACACGGCACAGCTCCTCACGCGGATAATAGAGATAGGAGGTCTTCTTGACAAAATCGTCTACCGACAGAGGGGAGGAGAACTTGGCACTGCCACCTGTCGGCAGGGTGTGGTTGGGGCCTGCAAAATA
>JAZOOW010000139.1:0-11334 GCA_045655145.1 Eubacteriales bacterium
AGCGGTGAAAGGCCTCGCGATCCGCCGCCCCCTGCATGCAAAGACCGATGAGCTTTACCTCCGCCCCTCGTTCCTGTAATGCACGGCAAAGGGAAAAGAAAAGCTCTTCCTCGGCATCGCCGTTTCGTAAGGAGATAACAAGGCGCGCGCCCTCCGTTTTCTTCGGGGGCGCGTCTTTTCCTTTTGTACCCTTCTCACCCTCATACACCCATAGCCCTCCGTCGGGAAGCAGGGCGCACGGAATGCATTTGCCCTGCAGTAAGCCGTGTAGGCGTTCTATATCACGGGGCGTGCGCAAAAGCGCACCGTCAAGGAAAGGGAGTGCACGCTGCACGACCCCCTCTCCCCGTGCATCCAGCCGTCCGATACCGCCCAAAAGACAGGTGCGACAGCCCATGCGTTTCGCAAGACGGAGGATATGCGTATAATAATAGAGCGAACGGTTGCTGGTCTCGTTCTGGAGAAGGTTTCCGCCACCGAGGACAAAAACATCCGCTCTCCGACCGGCACGCCTCACGGCTACAAAGCTTGTTCTTGAAATTGACCTTACCCGAAATTGCCGCTCGGTATCACGCGGATGCGCGGATAGCACGGTGACCTCAAAATGTGGCAAAAGGAGGGGGAGGAGGCTTGCCAAAACGGCATCATCCCCTAAATTTGAAAAGCCGTAATATCCGCAAAGCAGGAGGGCGGGCTTTTTCGGTGAAGCAGGTACTCTTTTCTCTTGCCGTATTCTTCCTTTTACCGCCTCCATGGCATGCCCGTAGGCGGCTGTTGCATCTTCTGCCATGCTTTCCCTTGTGTGGTGCTTACATACATAACGGCGGCACAGATCCCCGAGCGTCCTTCTGTAGCTTGCATCGTCAAGGAGAGGCAAAAGAACGGCACGGATTCCCTCCGCCGTAGCAGGCACACCGCCGCGACAGCAAAAATTGCTTGCCTCGGCCAGCAGAAGATCAGCCTCGTCCGCGCAGGGGAGAGATCCCTCGTCACCCGCCAGAATCACAGGCAGACCGCAGGCCATCGCCTCCAGTGCCGCGCGGGATACGCCGATAAATATGTCGGCTTCTCGGTAATAGGGAAGCACATCCTCCACCGCCCCCGTCATTTTAATAAACGGCCGCCCGATGCGGCGGTTGACCTCCTCTGCTTTTTTTCGCAGAGACGCCTCCAGCTCGCCACCACCAACGATGAGAAGCTGATCAAGCCTTCCGTGGAGCAAACGCTCCTCGGCAAGCGAGATCAAAAGCTCCGCACACCGCGCACGGCCACGGTCGAGGCGGCTGACATGCAAAAGCGTCAGTGCCCCCGCATTCCTTTCTGCAGGTGAAAAACGGGAAAGGTCTATCCCATTCTTGGTTTTTGTGATCCTTTCACGGGGGATGCCGTAATTTTTTGAAAGATAACGGCATATATCTTCGCTGACGGCCAATGTGTGATCCCCCCACAGGCTCATCCTGCCGCGCCATCCGTCTGCACGGAAAACCCAATGCGCAGTTACGACCAAGGGCAGCCCAAGCCGTCGGCAGAGTGGCGTGACCAGCGTGGCCGGCTGACGTGCGTGTGCGTGCACCAGATCGTAGCGACCGCTTTCCAAAAGTCGGGATAATTGCCTGTAAGCCGAGAAAAGTGAAAGGGGCGTTTTGCCCGAAAGGGGTAAGAGGTGAAAGGGAATGCCCCGTGCACACAAAAGCCCCGTGTTGCCCCCGTCCTCGGCGGCTACCTCCACGGTGTACCCCCTAGCTTGCAGGGCAGAAGCAAGGTCGGCTATGTGCGTTTCCGCACCCCCCGCGGCAAAACGGTCTGTTAAGAATAGGATCCTCATAAGCCTCCGTATATAAAAAGCCGACAGATGCGGATATCCGCTTCTGTCGGCATACATGGGTAAATCAGAGCAAAACGCCCTCTGCCTGCATGGCAGCTTGTGCCTCCTCGGCCTCCGCGGCGGCAAGCTGTACGTGGTAGGCATCGATCACCGCATTTTCAAGCTCTGCGCGGAAGGCGGAGTTGATCGGGTGTACGATGTCGCGATAGGTACCGTCAGGATTCTTGCGACTGGGCATGACGATAAAGTAGCGGTCGCGCGCATGGATGACCTTGATGTCATGAACGGCCAACGCCTCATTGAAGGTGACCGAAACAACGGCCTTCATGGGCCCCTCGTCAAAAAACTTTCTGATCTTAATATCGGTGATCTGCATAGGTGTTTGTCCTTCCTCGTTTTATAGATTTGATTTGTCGTGCTGACGAGTATCAGTATAAAAGAAAATTGTGAATACAGTCAAAAGAAAGAATGCTATTTTTTGAAACATATTATTTACGTTTTTTGAAAAAAACGGCAAGGAGTGTGATGAATTTTGTCAATGATGCCAAAGTTTTGGGATTTTTCGAGGATAGATGCGGTATTGCGCCGTCGACCGTGCCTGTTTTTTGTCGGAATCGGCGGTATACAAATGCACGCCCTCGCACTGCTTCTTCGGGGGCGCGGATTTTCCGTCAGCGGCTCTGACCGTACGGAGGGAGAGACCGTCCTTCGCCTACGTGCGGCAGGCATTCCCGTCGCGATAG
Source organism: Eubacteriales bacterium (assembly GCA_045655145.1). Taxonomy (GTDB): domain Bacteria; phylum Bacillota; class Clostridia; order Oscillospirales; family CAG-272; genus UBA1740. The sequence continues at coordinate 2,569 of JAZOOW010000139.1, forward strand.
GGCACTGTGCGGAAAACATAGAGGGTGCGGAGGCGGTGGTGTATTCCTTGGCCATCGCACAGGACGCTCCCGAGCTGTGCGCCGCACGAAAGCGGGGGCTCCCTCTGATCTCCCGTCCGGATCTGCTCGGTTGGCTGATGCGCGCCTACCGTCACCGTATCGCCATCGCAGGCATGCACGGAAAAAGCACCACCACCGCCATGCTGGCACATGTGCTGTCAGCCTGTGGAAAGACACCTACCGTATTGGGCGGTGCACCGCTGGATAAGACAGGGACGGTGTTTTGGGAGGGGAAGGATGACATATTTCTCTGCGAGGCGTGCGAATACAAGGATGCCTTTCTCTGCCTTGCCCCCGACATAGCAGTCGTTTTGAATGTCGAGCATGAGCACCCCGACTATTTTAAGAGCTACGCCGATGTTCTCCGCTCCTTTTCGCAGTATGTGGCAGGGGCAAAAGCGGTGATCCTTCCCGCTCGTGAGGAGGGGCCTTCACTACCACCCGATGCTCGTATCCTGCGCTTTGGGGTGGGAGAAGGGGCTGATGTCACGGCTACGGACGTGACCGTCCGAGAGGGGTGTGCTTCCTTTCGGCTTTGTATACAAGAGAAGGCATGCGGAGAAGTACGGCTTGCCGTTCCCGGCATGCATAACGTCAAAAATGCGCTGGCCGCCTTGGCTGTTGCATATGCATTGGGATTGGATACGGAGGTGGCATGCCGCTCTCTTGCGGATTTCCACGGAACGCCGCGCCGCCTTGCGCGGCGGGGCAGGCTGTGGGGCATGACGGTGTATGACGATTACGCGCATCATCCTACCGAGATCCGTGCATCACTCTCTGCCTTGCGTGACATATTGGCAGAAGATGGCGGATGCGGCCGCCTCTTATGCGTTTTTGAAGCGCATACCTACTCCCGTACGGCCGCCTTTTTTGCGGATTTTGTACAGGCACTTTCTATGGCCGATCTTCCGATCCTTCTCCCTATTTATGCTGCACGCGAGAAAAACGAAAGCGATGTCAGTGCGGAGCAGCTGGCGGCATCCGTCAAAAACGGGCGGTATGCCGCCTGTGCGGAGGAAGCCTTTTCCATGCTCGCCCATGAGGCGCGCGCAGGGGATATTCTGGTCCTCATGGGTGCGGGGAGCATCCGTTCGCTCACCGATGAGCTACCATGTGAGCCGTAGAAAAAAGGATGCTTGCAATTCTGCCCAAGTTGTGCTACAATATAAAAAAAGAACCAAAATCATGGAAACAGGCACCCCGTGTGTCGTGAAAGGAGGAAGGTCATGCCAAGCACAAAAGAAAATATGCAGAAAAAGGCAGAAAGCTTCCTCTATATCCCCCCACACGTGGCCTTTGTGCTTGACCGCCTGACAGATGCGGGGCATGAGGCCTTTGCGGTCGGCGGCTGTGTCCGTGATTTTTTGCGCGGCGTTGTTCCCCATGACTATGACGTGACCACATCGGCACGCCCCGAACAGATCCATGCGGCCTTTGCCGACTGCCGTCTGATCGATACGGGTATCGCGCACGGGACGGTGACGGTGCTTGTCGACGGAGAGCCGATCGAGGTCACCACCTACCGTATCGACGGAGATTACCGCGACAGCCGCCATCCCGAAAGCGTTTCTTTTACCGATGATATAGAAAAGGATCTGGCACGCCGCGATTTCACTATGAACGCCATTGCCTACCACCCCGCCGTTGGATTTTGCGATCCGTTTGGGGGCAGAGAGGATATTGCGGCTGGCGTGATCCGCGCCGTGGGTGACCCTTATGCACGCTTCCGTGAGGATGCCCTGCGCATTTTGCGCGCGCTCCGTTTTTCCGCGGTGTTGGATTTTGGGATCGAGGAGGAAACCTCTCACGCGGCTCTTGCTCTTTGCCCCCTCCTTCTTCGCATCTCGCCCGAGCGTGTGCGTGTGGAATTGACAAAGCTTCTCTCGGGCGTGGCCGCCCCGCGCGTGCTGCTAGCGTATGCGGAGATTTTCAAAACCCTTCTTCCCGCTTGGGGGCAGGCAGCCTCAAAATGGGATCTCACCGCCCTTGCGGCGGTGCTTTTCGATCTGCCGTCCGATCCGATCTTGCGCCTCTCTGCCTTTTTTCTGCCTCTCTCGGAGGGGGAGGAGGAACGCGCACTTGCACGCACGCTCCTTGGCGATCTGCGCTTTGATAATCGTACGCGTGACCGTGTGATCAAGCTCCTCTCTCATCTTAACGATCCCTACGCAGGGGAGGGGGCCGTCCTTCGCCGTTTCCTTTCGGGGCTCGGCCGTGAGGATGCACCGCTTCTGCTTGCCCTCCGTTATGCTATGGCCAAGGCGGCTTCTGCACCGCCCTCAGCTCTTTACGATATTGATATGGCTGCCCGTGGCATTGCCGAGATGCTCAAAAGTGGCATCTGTATGACGCAAGCAGATCTTGCCGTCAGTGGCAACGATCTCATAGCCGCAGGCTACAAGGCAGGCCGCAGGCTTGGCGAGATCCTGCGTGCGCTCTTCGAAGCCGTTCTTGACGGTGCCTGCCCGAACGATGCCGCCGCCCTCCTTGCCTATGCAAAAAATCATTTTCCGCCGCAAAGTAAATAAACAAAACCCCGACCGTATAAACACGGTCGGGGTTTTGCATTACGATTCCTCATCGTCGTTATAGATGCGGAGCTTTTTTCCAATGGGGCGGAAGCCGTCGATCTCGCCGCGACACATCGCACCGAAAATACGGTGCCGCAGACCCTTGTTGTTCTTTTCCAGCGTATGGAGAAGCTGCTTCATGCTCTCGCGCTCGGTGGCGTGATTTTCGGGGCAAAGAGAGGGCAGAACGGGAAGGTCCGGCGTATGCCGCACGTAATGGGCAATATCCTTCTCCTGCGCATAGAGGAGGGGACGGATCATGTAGAGCTTTGTGTTTGAGAGGTAGGATACAGGAGAAAAGCAACCGATGCGTCCCTCAAAAAACAAATTGAGCATAAAGGTGTTCACCGCATCGTCAAAATGATGCCCAAGAGCCACACGCTGACAGCCAAGCTCCTGTGCCGCGCCGTAGAGTGCGCCGCGCCGCATGTTGGCGCATAGGGAGCAGGGGTTCTTCTCCTTGCGGATGTCAAAAACCACCGTTGCAATATCGGAGGGGACAACGGTGTAGGGAACATCGAGGGAATGGCAATAGTCGGCAATCGGGGAAAAATCAGCACCCGCAAAGCCCATATCCACCGTGATGGCATGCAACGAGAAGGGAATCGGATAAAAACGGCGCAGGGCGGCCAAGGCGGTGAGAAGGGTGAGAGAATCCTTCCCTGCGGAAACACCGATGGCGATGCGGTCGTTTTTTTCGATCATGCCGTAGTCATCAATGGCACGGCGGGCAAAGCTCAATATGCGTTGAAGCTCGTTCATAGACAAAATATCCTTGCTTGCATAGAATGATAAAAAAGCACACGGCGGAATATCCGTCGGAGCATGTAGTAGGAGTTATATCATGGCGATTCGTATATATATTGATCAAGGGCATAATCCGCAAAGCCCCAATACAGGTGCGGAGGGAAACGGCCTGCGCGAGCAGGATATTACGTATGCCGTCGGGCAGGAGCTGGCAACGCTTTTGCGGCAAAACGGCAATTTTGAGGTGCGTCTTTCCCGTCCTACACCCGAAACACAGTTGGGCACAAGCAACGCGGGCAGCTTGGTTGCCCGCGTAAACGGTGCCAATTCCTGGGGCGCGGATTATTTTATCAGCATTCACACAAATGCCGCAGAGAATCCTGCGGCCAACGGAAGTGAGCAGCTCGTCTATCGCACGGCAGGGGTGGCCTACCGCCTCGCGCTTTCGATCGCAGAGGAGCTGGCGGCCACGACGGGACTTCGAAATCGCGGTATCATTGCGCGGCCGGGGCTTTACGTTCTGCGTCGAACGCAAATGCCTGCCGTTCTCAGCGAGATCGGCTTTATCACCAATCCGTCAAATGCGGCCTTGATGGCATCCCGCCCCGATCTGTTTGCACTCGGTATTTACCGCGGTATTTTAGATTATCTCGGACTATGAACGCGGTTAGAGCTTTTCTGTCAGCGTCAGTCTGTCACAGGAGAGGAAGGCTTGTGCCGATTCCTCACTGTTGACGGGGAAAAGGTATTCGCCGCCGCAGTTGAGGCAGAAAACACGCACGCCGTCCTCGCACAGCTCGAACTCGTACTCGCCGTTGTGGCAGGGGCAGTCTATGGCACCGTCTGCCTCCAGCTCCCGTACGAGGAAACGGATAATATCGAGAACACCGACATCGGGAAGCTCTGTTCTTTTATCCTCTGTATTGGCCGAAAGAGCGGCAATGCCCGCGTCGGCAAACAACCGCTTCAGCTGCGCCTCGTTTTCCCCAAGTGCGGTGCTGACCTTTTCCTCCTCCCCGATAAAGCAGACATCAAGATCGCTGTATGCGCAGTTGAGGAGAAAAAGCTCGCGCCCGTAGAAAAGCGAGGCGGCGATGCGGTAACGGTGCTCCGTGCCGCACAGAAGGCAGGGAACGGTGAGCGCGAGCTTTCCTTCGCCGATATCACTCACCTCCATGTGGCTTTTGCCGCAGGGGCAGCGCAGCTTCAGCATGCGGCCGCCTGCCAAGGCAAAGTCGCCGGCAATCCCAATCACGCCACTGCCGCAGGCGGGGCAGCGGTAAGCAAGATGTGTTTTTTTGTCGCCAAGTAGCATAGAAACTCCTTTTCCTTGAGGCTGTCTTTTATTTGGCACAGACGATGCCGCTGTCGGTGATCATCACGGGCAGGGCAAGATCATAACGGCCGTAGGGGATAGAGGGCAGAATAAAATCACGGTAGATCACGCCCGCCAGCGAGCCATGATAATCGTGTAAAAAGCGGTCATAATAGCCGCCGCCGTATCCGATGCGGTAGCCGTGCGTATCAAAAACAACGCCGGGAACGAGGCAGAGGGAGGGGGCGGATAGGCTTTCTTCAAAGATCGGGGCATCGGCATCCGGCTCAAGGATCCCGTAAGATCCGGGGGAAAGACAGTCAAGAGAGGATACATAATGATACCGCATGCGATGCTGCTCCTCACAGCGCGGCAGGGCAACACGCTTGCCAAGCGTCAGAGCCTCTTCAAGCATCGGTCGAATATCGATCTCATAGGCACGGGGGTAGTAGGCAAGCACCGTAGAGGCATAACGGAAGGAGGCAGACGAGAGGATAAAGCGGCAGATTTGCTCATCGCGTGACCGTCGCTCCTCCTCGGGGAGAGCTTTGCGCTTTGCAAGATATTCATTGCGCAGGTCTGTTTTTCTTGCTTTGATATCCATAAGCACCTCATCTTGGTAATGGATCTGCACAGGACGGCAGATCGGTGGGCACAAGCAGGTCTGCAAGGGCATATGCCTTGCATCCAACAGGCGTACTTTTCGTGGTGTCGGCATCGCAAAGCAGGCAATGCTCTGCGTTTTTTTGGTTGCGGATACGGAAGCCGTGCGCGGTGTAGAGGACGGTGGCATCCTCGGGAAGCGAGGCAAGATACGCGCGGAAGGCAGACAGAGGAAGCGTGCGCGCCGTCATAAGATACAGGCGTTCTTCGTCCCCGTCAAAGGGGATCTCCTCCTCAGTCGGCGGCAGGGAAAGAAAGCCCTCCTTTCCGTCAACCGACGCAAGAAGCGGGACCGCTTCCCGAAAGCCCATGCGCCGATAGGCGGCCGCAAGCGGCTCGCTTGCAGGGATCAGAAGGAGAAAGGATACGTCTCTTTTTGCGGCATAGTCACGGATATAAGCCAGCGCGTGACGGAGATAGCCGCGTCCGCGATAGGCAGGGGCGGTGGCGAGCGCGTACAGGTAATAACCAAGCGCATCCCCAAAGAGGAGAGGCACCAGCACTCCCTGAAAGACAACCTTGCCATCCTCCGTGGCACATACAGCCACGGCATCAGGGGCCAGCAGATCGATCATCTGCCGCACCTCAGCCTCCTCCTCACCAAAGGCATCTGCCCAAAGGGTGGGGGAAAGGCAGTCAAGCGGACAGACGGAAAAGGCAGGCACTTTTTGGCTCATGCGTCCGTAACCTCGCAGGTCCCCTCAAAGGGGAGAAAGGCCGCCTTGGCAATCTCCTCTGCGGTCTTGCAGTCTGTCATCAGCGCAAGAAGGGCGGTGGCAAATTTGGGGGCGGCACCCATGCCAACGGCCGTTGTGATATAGCCGTCTGTTACCACGTCGCGGTCAGTAACTACCGTGGCACCCGTCAGATATTTTTCAAAGTCGGGGTAGCATACCGCGCGCCGTCCCGCAAGCAGGCCTCGTTTTCCGAGGATCATGGGCGCGGCACAGATCGCGGCAAGGCGGCCACCGTCGGCCATTGCCTTTTGGATCAGCCGGTCTGTTTGCGGACAGGTATCCAGATTTTTGGAGCCGGGCATGCCGCCGGGAAGGATGAGAAGCTCAATGCGGTCAACAGCCTCCTCGGCAGGCATATCTGCCGTCAAGGTGATGCCGTGCGCACCTACAACGGGGCCGTCCTTGATGGACAGCGTACGCACGGAAAGTCCCGCACGGCGGAGCACGTCAAGCGGTGTCAGGGCCTCGATCTCCTCAAAGCCGTCAGCAAGAAGTAAGTAGATCATAACAATCCTTTCCGGTCAGGGGGATCAGGCATCTCCTCCGCAGACCTCATTGACCTCGCGGGCCATCAGCTCCTTGAATTCCTCACGCGTGATGCGGATCTCACGCGGCTTGGCACCGTTCTGTTCTGTGATATAATCGCGTTCGTAAAGCTCGTCAAGGATCTTGGCGGCCTTGCCGTATCCGATCTTGAGCTTTCTTTGGAGAAGTGAGGTGGACAGGCGGTTAAATTCAAAGCCAACCTCAAGTGCCGCCCACATAAGGTGATGGTCGTCGTAGTCGGAGGGAACGTGCTCTCCGCCTCCGCTCTCCTCGTCGGCGTTACGCTTTTGCGGTACGCACTGCTCTGCCTCGCGCTCAATGTCGGCCATAATGCGCTCGCTTGCCTCCTCGTCGATCTCGTTGTTGGATTTGAGGAAGTCCACAATGCGGTCGATCTCCTTGTCATCCACGAACGCACCCTGCACACGGAGGGGCTTTGGCGCGCCCGCAGGGGAGAAGAGCATGTCGCCCTGTGTCAGCAGCTTTTCTGCGCCGACAAAATCAAGAATGGTACGTGAGTCCGTGTTCGAGGACACGTGGAAGGCGATACGGGAGGGGATGTTTGCCTTGATCGTGCCCGTGATAACGTCCACCGAGGGACGCTGTGTGCCGATGAGAAGGTGAATGCCGGCGGCACGCGCCTTGGCGGCAATACGGGCAATCGAGGTTTCTACCGCGTCTGCGGCAGACATCATCAGGTCGTGAAGCTCGTCGATGATAATGATGATCTTCGGCAAGGGCTCGCCGCCGCTTTCTGTCATCTCGCGGTTGTAGCTCTTGATGTCGCGCACCCCCGCATGCTCAATCAAATCAAAGCGGCGTTCCATTTCGGCTACGGCCCAACTGAGGGCACCCGCCGCCTTCTTGGGGTCGGTCACAACCGGAACCAAGAGGTGCGGAATACCGCTGTAGATGGCAAATTCGACCTTTTTCGGGTCGATCATGATCAGCTTGATATCGTCGGGAGAGGCCTTGTAGAGAATACTGGTAATGATGCTGTTGATACACACCGACTTACCCATGCCGGTAGCACCTGCAACGAGCAGGTGGGGCATCTTGGAAAGATCACAGTAAACAGGCATGCCTGCCACGTCACTGCCAAGGCAAACGAGGGATTTGTCGGGCGATTCACGGAATTTTGGGTTGTCGAGCAGTGCGCGCAGACGCACGATGGTGGAGGTGGTGTTCGGCACCTCCACGCCTACGGCAGATTTTCCGGGGATGGGTGCCTCGATGCGGATGCCCGAGGTGGCAAGGCTCATGGAGATATCCTCAACAAGGCCTGCGATCGTGCGTACGCGGACACCGGCCTCGGGTACGATCTCATAGCGCGTAATGCGCGGTCCGCGTGAGTATCCGGTCACTTGGGTGCGCACCTTGAAGTTATCAAGCGTGGTAACCAGCTTTTCGGCATTGGCTTGGATCTCGGCAGAGATACTGCTCTCATCCACGACCTCCGGCAACGCAAGGAGGGAAAGCGGCGGGTATTGATAGGGGCGTTTTTTCTTCTTCGTTGCTTCTGCCGTGGCGGGTGTCGGTCTTATCGGGGCAGGGCGGGAGGATGCGGGAGATGCCGCGCTCACGGTCGTCGGCGGGGGTGTGGGGGCAGGACGCATCGGCACGTCAGCCGTCAGATCCTTCTCGTCCTCATCCTCGGCAAAGCTGTCGTATGCATCTACGGGTGCGGACTTCTGTACGGCGGGGGCGGCTGATGGAGTAAAGGAATGATGGCCGTATGCAGAATCCGTCACGGGTGCTCCCACGCGCTCCTCCTCCGCGGTGGCGGTCACGGTGATCTTGCGGAAGTATTCCATGCCGGAATGATCCTCTTCCGTTTTGTCTTCGACCGGATCTGCCGTAGCACGGTGGAACAGCCCTCCGCGGTGCGGGGGATGATGCCTGTTAGCGGTGGGGGCTTCCTTTGGGGGCGGTGCCTCCTCTGCGATTGGTGCAGGTGTAGGCTTGGGGCTGTATTCCTCAGCAGGCGTGGATACTCGGACGGGGCGAATACGCTCGCGCGTAACCGTCAGACGGTCACCCGAAAAGTCTGCATTTTCGGAGAAGCTGCCTGCTTTCGGAGCAGAGGGCGTAACGGTAGCCGATGGCATTGGCTGAAAGGGATCAAAGG
>JAZOOW010000140.1:0-5041 GCA_045655145.1 Eubacteriales bacterium
ATAATATCTAAGCTATGGATGGAGTGATTCTGCTGAACAAACCGACAGGGATGACAAGCTTCGACGCAGTCAGAAGGGTGCGCCGCATTTTTCATGAAAAAAAGGCGGGCCATACCGGGACGCTTGACCCGGAAGCTGGCGGACTGATGATCATCCTGCTGGGAAGGTATACAAAGATGCTGCCGTACTGCGCGGCGAACAACAAAACATATCACGCGACGTTTGAACTGGGCAGGGCAAGCGATACCGAGGATGCCTGGGGAACCGTGATCGAGGAAAGAGAGCCCGCTGCTCATACTGCGGATGAGCTTTCTGATGCCGCGAAGAAAATGACGGGAAAGATCATGCAGGTGCCGCCCATGTATTCCGCCATCCGTGTGGGTGGCCGCCGCCTCATGGAGATCGCGCGCGCGGGCGGTGAGGTGGAGCGCGAGGCGCGGCCCATCACCGTATACAGCATAGAAGCAGAGCGGCTCTCCCCTACGGTGTACGCCCTGGATGTGCATTGCTCCAAGGGCACCTATATCCGCACCCTTTGCGCGGACATCGGCCGCGCCCTCGGTGTAGGCGGCTGTATGCAGGCACTCACGCGTACCGAGGCGGCAGGCTATCCGCTTTCCCGCGCCTATACGCTGGACGAGCTTGCCTCGATGAGCGAGGAGGCGCGCGCCACCGTCATCATTCCCACGGAGGACATCTTTTCCGCATGGCCTGCGGTAACGCTTTCCGATTTTTATGCGCGCCTTGCCCACAACGGGCAACCTATTTATCTGCGTAAGATCGGGCGGCAGGATCCGCTTGGCACGCGCGTGACCTTCTACGACAAAAACGGCTTTTTCGCCATCGCAGAGGTAGAGGATACCGAGGACGGCCCCGCCGCGCGTCCTATTCGTCAATTTTAGAGAAGCGGCATATTAAGCGGCACCCGTGTGTCGTGAAATGCTGTTTTAACGCCCCATTCGGGCAAAAAATCTGCCACAGGGCAGGAAGGGAGAAGCATATGGCAAGAGTATGGACCGATGAGCAGACGGCCGCCTTTTCGGAGCGCAATAAAACGCTGCTCGTTTCTGCTGCGGCAGGCTCGGGCAAGACGGCTACGTTGACCGAGCGCATTTTGCGCACCCTGACCGATCCGTCGGGAAAGGGAGATATCTCCCGTATGCTGGTCGTGACCTTTACACGGGCGGCGGCGAGCGAGCTACGCACGCGTATTGCCGGGGAGCTGTCCCGCGCCATTGCGGCAGGCGGGCGCACAGCACACCTCTCGCGCCAGCTTCTTTTGTTGCCTGCCGCCCATATTTCCACCATTGACAGCTTTTGTCTTGATCTTGTCCGTAGCCACGCCGTGCGGCTGGGGCTTTCGCCGGCCTTTCGTTTGGCGGATGCCGCCGAGAACCGCCTCCTCCTTGAGAGCATTTTAGACCGCCTGCTCGACGAGGCCTACGGCGGTCAGCTTGCACAACTGGATACAGAGGCCTTTCTTCTTCTTGCCGATGCGCTGGCAGGAAAGCGCGGTGACGGCGAGCTTGTCAGCGTGCTCCTTTCTCTCTATGACAGCACACGCGGCTTTGCGCGCTCCTATCACATTTTGGGGGATATGGCGCGCACGCTTGCCGAGAGCGTTGCGCTTGAACCCCTGCAAACCTTGTGGGGAGGCTATATACGGCAAAAGGCGCGTGACGAGCTTGAAGGCTATCTCCGCCGCTATCGGGAGGCACTTTCGGATATTGCCGCTGATGATACGGCATGCTCCAAATGGTATGACGGCTTCTATGCGGAGGAGCAGGATCTCCTCGGCGCACTGGCCGCCGCGGAGCAGGGCTATGCCGCTTTGCGGGATGCGCTCCTGCTTCTCAAAAAGCATAAGATCTCGGCGCTCTCCGAGGATAAGAAGACCGAGGATATCCGCCGCGCACAGGCCGTGCGCGACGAATATTTCAGAGCGATCAAGGACCTGATCGCCCGCTTTTTTGCGTACACAGCCGAGGAATGGCCGCCGATGCTGGCAGCACTCTCCCGTCATATCGGTGCACTTGCATGCCTGCTTGAAGAATTCGGTGCACGGGTAACGCGTGAAAAACGCCGCCGCGCCGTGATGGATTTTGCCGATGTGGCGCATGCGGCCTATGCCCTCCTCTATGATGAGGAGGGGGGGCTGACGCCGCTTTCCCGTGAGCTCGCCGACGGCTTTGATTATGTCTATGTGGACGAGTATCAGGATGTCAACGAGATCCAGCACCGTATCTTTGAGGCCATCTCCCCCGCGCGCGGCCGCTTTATGGTGGGGGATGTCAAGCAGAGCATTTACGGCTTTCGCGGTGCACAGCCGGAATTCTTTGCCGCAACACGCGCGGACTTTCCGCCGTATGACGCAGAGGATGGTGCACCTGCCGCCTCGCTCTCGCTTTCACGCAATTTCCGCTCCTTTGAACCGATCCTCTCCTTTGTCAATCTGATCTTTGGCGGCTTGATGCAAACGGGACTCGGTGCCCATATCGGATATGAGGAATCCGACCGCTTGATAGCAGGGCTTCCTACCCCGTCGGATGCACCGCCCGTTACGGTAGCACTCTTCTCCAAGGAAACGGCCTACACGGAGGATGCTGCCGAGGAGGCCGCCACCGATGAGGAGGGTGCTGGCGACGGGGAGGATGACGAGGAGGGAACCCCCTTGCGAGCGGAGGCTTCGTATGTTGCCGCGCAAATATCCGCGCTTTTGCGCGACGGAAGAAAGGCCGACGGCAGCTCTCTCCGACCGGGCGATTTTGCCATCCTTGTACGCGGTAGTGCGGCGTTTGAGCCGTTTGCCTGTGCGCTGGAGATGCGCGGTATACGGGTGGAGAGGCCTCACAAAAAGGGCTTTTTCCTCAATCCCGAGATCCTGCTTGCCCTCAGCCTTCTGAACGTGATCGATAATCCCCGCCGTGATGTGCATCTGGCAGGTCTGCTTCGCTCGCCGCTTTACGGCTTTACGATGGACGAGCTGATCGCCATCCGTGGGAGAGCCGACAGCGATCCCGACCACGCCGCGGCTACGCTGTATGAGGCACTTGTCCTGTATGCGGCGGAGAATCCCTCTTTTCAAAAGGGACGGTATTTTCTCGATCAGCTTGGCAGGTTCCGCCGCATGGCAGAGGGAGCACCCGTGGATCGTCTGCTTTGGCATCTCTACCGTGAAACAGGCCTCCTTGCCATCGCAGGAGCAGATAAGGAGGGCGCACCCGCGCGCCGCCGTGCCAATCTGATGCTCCTATATGACTACGCACGGCGCTTTGAATCCTCCTCCTTCCGTGGGCTTTACAACTTTATTGATTATATCAACAACGCCATCGAGCGCGGCCAGTCGATTGAGGAAAAGGGAGAGAGCGATCTCGCCTCGGATGCCGTGCAGATCATGACCATGCATCATGCCAAGGGACTGGAATTTCCCGTATGCTTTGTTTCGGATACGGGGCGGAAATTCCACCTGTCGGATGCCTCGTCACCCTTGCTCTTTGACCGAACCTACGGCTGTGCGCTCTCCATGCGTGATCCGACGGGCTATGCGCGCCTGCGCAACCCGATCTACCGCGCGATCTCCTCTGTCATCGCAGAGCGACAGTTGGAGGAGGAGATGCGTATTCTGTACGTAGCACTCACGCGCGCACGGGAGCGCCTATACGTCACGGGCACGCTCCAAACGGAGGTTTCGCGCGCCTTTGAACGCGCCTCCATCCGCCACGCCTCCTTTGGAAGACGGGAGGCCTACGCCTGCCGTACCTTTGCGGAAATGATCCTGTCGGTATCGGTCGGGGATCCCTCCTATCTTCTTTACGGTGACGGCAGTCTGTTGCAGGAGCCTGCATCGGCAATCCGCTCTTTTGCAGAGGGGGAAGCCGCACGGCCGGATCCCGACAGCCGTGTGGCAGACGGTGCAGGATGCGCCACGGATACCCCACCTGCAACCGATGGGGCATCGCCTGCGGCACCCGTAACAGCGGCGTTGCTGCGTGCGCGCTTTGATCATGTATATGCCCACCGCTATTTGACCGATCTTCCGGCCAAGCTGTCGGTGTCCCGTTTGTACCCCACCGTCCTTGACGGTGCGGATGCGGATCTGCCCACGCTCATCCTTCCCGAGGAAGCGGTGGACGCGGCACAGACCGCACCACCCTCCGTTCCCCCCCCTGCATCTGAGGAAATGTCCTCTGTCGCAGACGCTCTCTTTGCCGAATTTCACTTTGTGGACGAATATGGGGCCACCCGTGTGTTCCGAGTGGACGAAACGGGAACGGCCTCTGTGGCAGACGGGGGAGAAACAGGTGTCACCGAAGCACCCACTACCGAAGCACTCGTTACCGAAGAGCCGCGCCGTAGCTGCTATTTGCCGCGCTTTATGGGCGGCGTGACGGACGAGGGTGCCGCGCGTGGAACAGCCACGCATCTTTTCATGCAGTTTGCTGACTTCCCCTCTCTTGCGCGTAACGGCGTGAAGGCCGAGCTTGCCCGTCTTGTACGGGAGCGCTTCCTCACCGAGGAGGACGGCGCGCGCGTGCGCACGGCAGAGATCACGGCATTCACCAAAAGCACGCTGTTTGCCGCGATCACGGAGGGGGGTGTCCTGTACCGCGAGCTTCGCTTCCATGTCCGCCTGCCTGCGGCCGCCTTTACCGCAGATCCTGCGCGCAGGGAGGCCTATGCAGGGGAAGCCGTGCTGGTGCAGGGTGTCATGGACGGCGTTCTTCTCCGCCCCGACGGGGAGCTTTGGCTCTTTGATTACAAGACCGACCGCCTCACGGCAGAGGAACGGGCTGACCGCGCCCTGGCCGAGGAAAAGCTGACCGCGCGTTATCGCTCCCAGCTTTCCTATTATGCGGCCGCTTGCCGCATCATCTTCGGCCGCGCACCCGACCGCGTCATGATCTATTCGCTGGCACTCGGGGATACCGTAACGCTCTCCGACCTCATTCCTTTGTCAGAATCATAAGAAAGAGGAACCTTTGCGGCAGGAACCTCCCCCAACGAGCCCCTTTTTTTACCGGGAAAACCATTTTTTTCCCAA
>JAZOOW010000141.1:0-2295 GCA_045655145.1 Eubacteriales bacterium
CTGCAAGATCGGTGGCAGAGGCCAGATGCGCCGCACAGCGCTGGGGAAGGTTCAGCTCTACGGTACGCACCTTACAGCCAAACTCCTCCTTAACAGCCGCCTCAAGCACCTTACCCGTTCCTGCAAGGTAGGCGTGTGCAAAGGCATCGGTCGCGCCACTCTGTGCGCCCTCGCCAACATAACGGCCGTTTGCAAAGCGGATACCCTCGGATACGGCAATGACGATGTTGGGATGCTTTTCAAAGGCGGCACGCACATCCGCGAGGAAGGCGGTCATATCAAAATCACGCTCGGGGAGATAGAGATAATCGGGGCCAATGCCTGTAATCGCACCGGGAAGTGCGGCAGCGGTGGTCAGCCATCCTGCATCGCGGCCCATGACCTCCACGATCGTCACGGCACGCACGGTATACACTGCACAGTCACGCAGGATTTCCTGAATGGTTGTAGCAATGTATTTGGCGGCAGAACCGAAGCCGGGTGTATGATCGGTCATGACAAGGTCGTTGTCAATGGTTTTCGGAACGCCGATGATGCGCATATCGTAATCGTGCTCACAGAAAAACTTTTGCAGCTTATCTACGGCATCCATCGAATCGTTACCGCCGATATAGAAGAAATAACGAATGTCGTATTTACGGAAAATACGCAGGATCTCCTCGTAGGTTGCAATATCCTTTGCAGGATCGGGAAGCTTTTTGCGGCAGGATCCGAGTGCCGAGGAGGGGGTGTGTATCAGGGTATTCAAGCGATCTCTGTCAGCAAAGGCCTCATCAAGATCCAAAAGCTCCTCACGGAGGAGCCCCTCCATGCCATTCCGCATACCGTAGAGCTTACCGATCTTGCCTGCCTCCTCGGCGGCGAAAACGCCCTTGATGACACCCGCAAGGGTTGCATTGATCGCAGCGGTAGGTCCACCCGACTGGCCGACGATCGCATTGCCAAATAGATGTTTCATAGTGATAGATTCCTTTCCTTGTATTTGCAGTTCTATACAGGAAAAGTATACCACAGCCATCAAGGCTTGTCAAGTTTTTCTTGGCCAAAACGGTATCCAAAAACCGCCGGCGCGGAAAGAAGGATCAAAAAAGCGGACGGCGCACGCTCCCGCACGGAAAAGAGGAGTGCCGCCTCCTCTCGTTTGTGCAGGGCACACAGAAGCACGGTGCGCCCCTCTCCCGTATAGCCGCCCTTTGCCTCCAGAACGGTAACGCCGCGCCCCACCTCCCTGCCGATCTGCTCTGCCAGAACAGACGAATCCTTATCGGAACAGATCACAAGGGCAAGACGCGTCCTTTCTGCGTAGGAAAGGAAGAAATCAAGCGAAACGGAGTAAGCGGCAATCGCCAGTGCAGAGAACGGGAGTGCCGCAAAATCACGCAGCAGCAAAGCGGACAAAAGTACAATGCCCCCGTCGATCAGGGATACAAGCACCCCGACGGGAAGCTTGTGAAATCGGCGATGCAAAAGATGGGCGGCAAGATCACTCCCCCCACTGGTAAAGCCGTGTGACAGTTGTATAGCAGTTCCGAGTCCGGTTATGGCACCGCCAAGCACGGCCGCCATCAAGCGTTCCTCGGTCATAGAAGGAAGCCACGACAGAAGATCAAGGGCCACCGACAGAGCCACAACCCCCAGGACAGAACGAAAAACAGCCCCACGTCCACAGGAAACATACGCAAGCAAAAAAAGCGGCAGATTAAGCAGCACCGTTACCGTGCCGACCGGTATACCGAACAGCAATCGCAGCACCGTTGCAAGTCCGGTGGCACCGCCAAGCAGGATCGTGTTCGGAAGGAGAAATACAGCAAAGCCTACCGCATATACAACGGAGCCGAGCACGAGTGCTGCGGCATCCGCGAAGCGCGAGGACGGCATCTTCAAAAAAGGCATATTCATGCCCTTATTTTGCACCACCGAGAAAGAATTATGCCATCATCCACTTTTACGCGTGCAAAAACAAAAAAACCACGCGATAGTCGCTTGGTTCAATAAAGTTAAACCGATGAAAGGAAATCCTCCAAATATGGTATAATTAGTACGACCTGCCAGTCAAAACTGAAAATACATATTTGGAGGATTTATCTATGAAAAAAGTAGCCATAGATAATAATAGTTTAGCACATACGAGCTGAAATTGCAAGTACCTATCCCCCCCGTTTTTACGGGGGGGATATTGATTGTATTCAGACGAATGACAGAAAAAGCGCAAAAAATATTCAAAAAAACTTTTTAACCATGACAAGAGTTGTCATAGTAAAGTGGTAACATCGTGTTGCAAGGCACACCATGCAT
>JAZOOW010000142.1:0-16967 GCA_045655145.1 Eubacteriales bacterium
AATGGCCACACGCTGCTGTTGGCCGCCCGAGAGCAGATTGACATTTTTCTTTTCAAAGCCGCGCAGGGCAACCAGCTCCAGCATTTCCTTCACACGCCGAGAGATCTCTGCCTCGGGGAGCTTCGCAAGTCGCAGGGCAAAGGCGATGTTCTCATAGACGTTGAGGTGCGGGAACAAGGCATACTTTTGGAAAACGGTGTTGACCTGACGCTTGTAGGGGGGCAGATCATTGATGCGCACGCCGTCAAAGACAACGTCGCCCTCATCGGGGGTGACAAACCCGCCTATGATCCGCAGGGTGGTGGTTTTTCCGCAGCCGGAAGGTCCCAAAAGTGTCACAAATTCATGATCGTGAATATCCAAATCGATACGGTCGAGAACGGTCTCGCCATCATAGGATTTCGTGATCCCTTTCAGTTCAATCAGCTTGTTCATTTTTTTAGTCCTATCGCGCTCCTTTCCTGTGCCGAAATAAAATTCGGTCAATCGAGAGCATTATAGCAAATTATGCGATAAATTGCAATATATTTTGCAAAAAAAATCAACGAGGCGCAAAAAAACAGAATCCCCGTCGAAAAAACGGGGATTTCTCTCCATTATTTTGAAAAATCTTTGCTTTTCTCGCTTTTTCTCTCAAAAGCAAGAAAAACACGTCTGTGCCGTCCAAGCTCACCTCCGAGGAGGAAAAATCCGAGAAGCAGAGGGTAGGCATTCCCGTCACCGCTAAAGAAGAGAAACAGCGACAAGAAATAAAAAAGGAGCGAAAAGGCAAACGAGATCAAGGATGAAAGGGTATGCGCCGCACGCGGCGGGAGGAGAATGGCGCAGAGGGAGGCAAGGATCTTACCCCCATCAAAGCCTGTGATCGGGATCAGGTTGAAGCCCGCCGTGAGGATGTTGATGGCAAAAAAGCAAAAGACAGGCTCACCGCCACCGCGTTGCAGGGCGGGAATGAGGGCGACGGCGGTGATCAGATTGAAAAGCGGTCCCATCATGCAAATCAGAATCTCACGGCGGTAGGAGAGCAGGTCGCTCCTCGGCGTCATCAAAAAGCCGAATTGCCGCGCCCGAAAAAAGGGAAGCGGCTCACCCACCAGCATCATGGCAGTCAAGTGACCGCATTCATGCAGGATGACCGCGGAAAAAAGAAAAAGCGCATATCCCGGCGGCTCATGCCAGAGCACAAGGGCGGCAAGCCCTGCCGTGATGAGGAGCGAACGCAGCGTGCGGCGCGCGGAAAGAAAGCTTCTCCTTGGAAGGCGCGCCACACGCGCGCCCGATGTGTCAGGACTCATGCTGTCTGATGTATTCCTCGGCGGCACGGCGAATGGCCTCGCGGTAGGCCTCGTCCTCATCTATATTGCCGCCTACCGCAATGCTCTCGTTATCCACCTCGGAAAACCCCAGAAAAACAGCCACCGCCTCATTCTCGGTAACCAGCTCACGCAGAACGGCGATCGTGCCGGAAAGCTCGCCGCTTTCCTCCTCGTCGGCGGAAAACATCCCGTACGCCGTGACAGACAGAAAAAAGGAAAGACAAAGGAATAAGGCAAGCAGGGCAACCCCCCAAAGGCCTCCTTGGTTTTTGCGTATGCTCTCGCGGCCAAAAAGCTGTTCGCTCGTCATAACACACCTCCGTATCTGTTTGTAAATGGTATGCGCCCTCGGTCGGATTTATGAAAAGGGGGCAGGGAGAAACCTGAAAGAAGGCAGGGGAAATCCCCTGCCTTCTTTCAGGTTATCAATTTTCTTTCGCGGTGTGGCAGCCTTGGCATGCACCGCAATTGCCGCCGCAGGAGCAGGAGATGCGTCCCGCCCGTTTTTTGCGGAGCTCGTATAGGATCACGGCAAGAAAGGCCGCGCCGATCAATGAAGCAATAATCACGGTAGGAATCATAGGCCCTCCTTATGAGAATTCTTTTGCAGTATAAGGGTTCTTGCGGAAAAGCGCGTAGAGAAGCGCAAGGAGAACGATGGTAGCTGCGACGGCACCGATAATATTGCCACCGCCTACAAACCAGGAGCCAAGCTGATAAACGATCAAGGAGATTCCGTAAGCAAATACACTCATGTAGCCTATGGCGGCGGCCGTCCATCTTGCGTCGTTCATCTCTCTGCGGATCGCTCCCATGGCGGCAAAGCAGGGGGCGCAGAGGAGGTTGAATATCAGAAAAGAGAAGCCAGCCAGTGCATTTCCGCCAAAAAATTCAAGGCCGATGGCAGAAAGTGCCTCCGAGGAGGAGCCTGCAAATTCGAGCGCGAGATCGGCATCCGCCATCGAGGAAAGGGAGCCGAACACGCCGACGACCTCCTCCTTGGCAACAAGGCCGAGGATCGTCGCCACGGCGGCCTCCCAGCGGCCAAAGCCGAGGGGCGCAAAGATCCAAGCGATCCCACTTCCGAGTATTTCCAGAAGAGAAGCACCTGCATGTTCCTCCGTTATGTAGTGAATGCCGCCCTCAAAGGAAAGGCTGTTCATTACCCAGATCACAACGCTGGCGGCAAAGATCACCGTGCCTGCGCGCTTGATAAACGAGAGCCCGTGCTCGCCGGTTGTGCGCAGAATGTTTCGCGCCATGGGCGCGTGATAGGCGGGCAGCTCCATGACAAAGGGGGCAGCCTCGCCTGCAAAGGGCTTTGTTTTCTTGAGAATAATGCCGGACATGACCACAGCGGCAATACCGACAAAGTATGCGGCAACAGCGATCCATGCGCTACCGCCGAACAGTGCGCCTGCGATCAGGCCGACGATGGGCATTTTTGCACTGCAGGGGATAAAGCCTGTGGTCATGACGGTCATGCGGCGGTCGCGTACGCTTTCGATCGTGCGAGAGGCCATAATGCCGGGCACGGCACAGCCGGTGGCGACCAGCATGGGGATAAAGCTTTTTCCGGACAGACCTAGCTTGCGGAAGATGCGGTCCATAATAAACGCAACGCGTGCCATGTAGCCGCAATCCTCAAGGAGTGCCAAAAGAAGAAAGAGAATGAGCATCTGCGGTACAAAGCCGAGCACGGCACCAACACCGCCGATAATGCCGTCAACGATGAGGGAGATCAGCCAATCTGCACAGCCAATGGACAGGAGGGCGTCTGTGACGAGTGGGGGGATCCATTCTCCAAAAAGGGTATCGTTCGTAAAGGAGACGGTGAGCTCTCCCACGGAGCCGATGGAAATATAGTATATGAGCCACATGACTGCCGCAAAGATGGGGAGGGCGAGAATGCGGTGCGTCACGATGCGGTCGATCTTGTCGGATAGGGAAAGCCTGTCACGGCTTTTTCTGTGAAGACAGGAGGCGGTCAGCGCGGTGACAAAGCGATAACGCTCGTCGGTGATAATGGCTTCTGCATCATCATCGCATACGCGCTCTTCCTGGCGGACCACGCTGTCAATGGCCGCCAGAGATCGCGCGGGGAGCTGTAGGCGTGCGTGTACGTCTGCATCACGCTCAAAAAGCTTAACGGTGAACCAACGCTGCTGTGCGGAGGACAGGGCGGCCGTTCTTTTGATGTACGCAAGCACCCCTTCAATGCGAGGGGAGTAGGTTGGGAAGATGGGGGCTTGTTTTTTTTCTGCCGCATCAACGGTGGCTGCCGCCACCTCCTTGATGCCTGTTCCGCGGAGTGCAGAGATCTCGAGAACAGGACAGCCAAAGCGAGAGGAAAGCTCCTGTATCTGTAAAACATCGCCTTGCTTTCTCAGGATGTCGACCATGTTGATTGCAAGCACCATCGGTATGCCGAGCTCGGTAAGCTGCGTGGTCAGATAGAGATTTCGTTCAAGGTTGGTGCCGTCTACAATATTCAGGATCACGTCGGGGGAGTCGTTTGTAATATATTCTCGCGCGATCACCTCCTCGGGAGAGTAGGGGGAGAGCGAATATATCCCGGGCAGGTCGGTCACGGTGACGTCCGGATAGCCTCTTAATTGGCCCTCCTTTTTATCGATCGTGACACCCGGGCGGTTGCCCACGTACTGATTCATGCCGGTCATAGCGTTAAAGAGCGTTGTTTTTCCACTGTTTGGATTTCCGACAAGAGCGATTTTCAAAGACATGGCAGTTTCCTTTCTTGTGTTAGCATATGCTAACTCGTGACTAAAAATAAAATGGATGCAGAGGTCATTCGATCACGATCATATCGGCATCCGCGCGTCGAAGGGAGAGCTCATATCCGTGGAGATTGATCTCCATCGGATCGCCGAGAGGGGCGAGCTTGCGGACGTAGATGGAAACCCCCTTTGTGACACCCATGTCCATGATGCGGCGTTTAATGGCTCCCTCGCCGTTAAGCTTCAGGACAGTCACTGTTTCACCGATTTTGGCATCCTTTAATGTGCGCATACTTGGTTCCTTTCTTTGCAATGCAATTCCAAAGCGATCATATGGGGTATATGTGCTACGGCTTGTAAAGCACTTGCGGTTAGCAAAGGCTAACTACCTTGTATTATACACGCGTTTTTTTGATTTGTCAAGGCTTTTTCGCTTTTTGCAGAAATTTTTTCCGAAAAAAAGCAATGCCCGCAGAAGGGGTGATGTTCTTAACGGAGAAATTGAAATCATCGCTAAGCGCGAGCATCGCATTTGACCAGTCAAATACCTTATGGACTAAGTCCAAACCCTTACAACGACAGAAAGAGAGAACAAATCGGAAATCCGAAATGTACTCTCTTTTTCTGTTAGTTGAATGAAATCGTGGCTATGCCACGATGAAATCTTCACGTTACTCAGATGAAGTCCAAGGCGTTGCCTTGGATGAAATCAAATCCGTCTAACTTCAACCCTGCGAAGTAGGATTTCATCGCGATAGCGATTTCATCCATCGAAGGTGGATTTCACCGTTGAAGACGGATTTGACTGCGTGATACTCCGTTAAGAGTATCACGCAAAGGGGCATTGCTTTTTATCGGAACAGCACCTTGGAGGGGGAATCTACCGTGCAGGTCTCGTGCTTTCGCAGCTCCACCACCAGATGCGCGTGATCGTCGATGGCACGCACGCGGCCGCGCACATAAGTGCTACCCACCAATACCCGCACGCGGCGGTCGAGGATCATGGAGCGTGCACGGTATTCCTCCATGTAACTGCTGTCAACGGTCATTTTATCGTAAAGGAGAAAGAACTCCTCGAGAATATGCTCGGTAAGGCGTACCCCGAGGGGTTGCATATCTCCGCTGAACACCTGCGTGACGATATCTCCGAGCTTTGGCTTAAAACATTCCGGTGGCAGGGCAACCGAAATGCCGATGACCGCATAATCGAGATAGCCGCCGGGGGTGATGCGTGCATTGGTCATCATGACGGCGAGCTTGCGCGTGCCACAGAAGAGGTCGTTTACCCAACGGATGCGGACGGTAAGATCCGAAATGCGCTCGACTGCGCGTGCAACCGCCACAGCGGCGATTGCGGAAAGCATGCCGGCCTTTTGCGCATGGATGCTGGGGCGCACCAGAATGGAGAGAGAAAGACCCGGGGCGTTGTCGGAGCCGAGATGGTTGCGGGGGCATTCCGTGAACAGGGCGTACCCCTCCTCCTTACCCTGACGGGCAAGCTCGGCCAGCGTTTCGGTGTTGGCACGCTCGGCCTCGGTACGCGCCAGAATTACCATACGCCCGTTTTCAAGCGTAAGCACGTTACGGTCTGCAGACTCTGTTTGATGACGCAATGCGTGCCACCCTCCTTTTTACTTGTTTGGCTATGCAGAGAAGATCAATATGCCTTGCCCCAGACGACCATATGCCGTGCGGGCTTGCCGCAGCATACGCAGACGTCGGAAAGCTTTTCCTCGGCAAGTGGGATGCAACGGCTACCAACGCCGGTCTTTTCCTTGACCTCGTCCTCACAGGCCTCATCGCCGCACCACATGGCCTTGATAAGTCCGTCACCGTTTTGGAGAGCCGCCGTGATCTCGTCAAGCGTGCGGCAAGCATAGGTGCGGCGTTCAAGGTTGGCAAGAGCCTTTTCGTAAAGACCTGTGCGGACAGCCTCCAGACGCTCGGTAACGGCGGTGAGAAGCGTATCCATCGTGTGGAAGGTCTTTTCACGGTTATGACGGGTAACCAGTACAAACTGGCCGCCCTCAATGTCGCGCGGGCCAAGCTCCAGGCGTACGGGAACGCCCTTCATCTCGTATTCGGCAAACTTCCAGCCGGGGCTGTTGTCGCTATCGTCCACCTTTACGCGGATGCCGGCGGCGCGGAGTGCAGCGGCCAGCTCGTTGGCCTTATCAAGCACACCCTCCTTGTGCTGCTGTACGGGAATGATGACAACCTGGATCGGCGCGATCGCAGGGGGGAGCACAAGGCCATTGTCATCGCCGTGCGTCATGATGATACCGCCGATCATACGGGTGGTACAGCCCCAAGAGGTCTGGAACGGATGGCGGATCTTATTGTCCTTATCGGTAAAGGTGATGTCAAAGGCACGGGCAAATCCGTCACCGAAGAAGTGGGAGGTTGCCGCCTGGAGTGCCTTGCCGTCATGCATCAGTGCTTCAATGGCGTAGGTGTCCTCGGCACCGGCGAATTTGTCGCTCGGTGTCTTTTTGCCGCGCACAACGGGAATGGCGAGATCCTGCTCATGGAAATCCGCGTACACGTTCAGCATACGGACGGTCTCCTCAACGGCCTCCTCGCAGGTGGCATGCATGGTGTGCCCCTCCTGCCAGAGGAACTCACGGCTGCGGAGGAAGGGGCGCGTGGTCTTTTCCCAACGCACGACGTTGCACCATTGGTTGTAGAGCTTGGGCAGGTCGCGGTAGGAGCGAATAATGTTGGCATAATGCTCGCAAAACAGCGTTTCGGAGGTCGGGCGCACGCAAAGACGCTCGGTCAGCTTTTCCTGGCCGCCGTGGGTGATCCAAGCCACCTCCGGCGCAAAGCCGGCCACGTGATCCTTTTCACGCTGGAGAAGGGATTCCGGAATAAAGAGCGGCATATACACGTTCTCGTGCCCCAGCTCCTTGAAGCGGGTGTCGAGGATCCTTTGAATATTCTCCCAGATCGCGTAGCCGTAAGGGCGGATGATCATGCAGCCCTTGACGCTGGAATAGTCGATCAGGTCGGCCTTTTTGACGATGTCTGTGTACCACTGAGCAAAATCTACGTCCATGGACGTGATCTGCTCTACCATTTTTTTCTCTGCCATAGCAAACTCCTGTGTCAAAGCATAATATAATACAATATATTATACAGGCTTTTTGCGGTATTGT
Organism: Eubacteriales bacterium; assembly: GCA_045655145.1. Lineage (GTDB taxonomy): Bacteria > Bacillota > Clostridia > Oscillospirales > CAG-272 > UBA1740. Next base: position 7,213 of record JAZOOW010000142.1, read on the forward strand.
CAAGAGGAGAGGGGGCCGCTTTTTCTTTATTTTGATCCTATCACATGCTTTGGCGGCATAGAAAAAACAAAAATGAAGAAAAAGAAGAAAAAATGAAAGAAAAGAGAACAAAATCTGCAAAATGACTTGAAAAAATCGGTAGCATGTGCTATAATAATCTTGTTTTTTGAATTTTGATGAATTTTACTGCATGAAAAAATGCAAAAATCAGCATAGGAGTGATCTTTCGTGGAATATCAATCGATGTCCTCTGCCGCGCGGTGTGAGGAAAAAGAAATTTGTGAGGCTGCATACAAAAGCGCCTGTGCCGGCGGTCTTTCGCTGGATCTTTCGCGTGGCAAGCCCGCAGCCGATCAGCTTGGCCTGTCTATGGGCATGCTGGAGGGGCAGGCGGCCTTCCGCGCCGCCAACGGCTTTGATTGCCGCAACTACGGCATTTTAGAGGGGCTTCCCGAGATGCGCCGCCTCTTTGCGGAGCTGACGGGCATCCCGTATGAAAATATTCTTGCCTGCGGAAACTCCAGCCTCAACCTGATGTATGATACGGTGGTGCGTGCCATGCTTTACGGTGTGGTGAATTCTCCGCGTCCATGGTGCCGCGAGGAACGGGTAAAATTCCTCTGTCCCGTTCCGGGCTATGACCGCCATTTCCGTATTTGTGAGTCGCTTGGCATTGAGATGATCTCCGTGCCGATGGATGAAAACGGCCCCCTCATGGATGAGGTGGAGGCACTTGTCCGCGATCCTGCGGTCAAGGGCATCTGGTGCGTGCCGAAGTACAGTAACCCCTCGGGCATCACCTATGCGGATGAGGTCGTAAAACGCCTCGCCGCCATGGAAACCGCCGCACCCGACTTCCGTATCTTCTGGGATAACGCCTATATCATTCACGATCTTTACGAAGAGGGGGATCCTCTTCTCGACATCTTTGCAGAGGCACGCCGCTTCGGTCATGAGGATCGCGTATTCTTTTTTACCTCCACCTCCAAGGTGACCTTCCCCGGTGGCGGTGTTGCCATGATGGCGGCCAGCGAGAAAAATCTTGCGCAGATCCTGCCCATCCTCGGCACGCAGACCATCGGCTTTGACAAACTGAATCAGCTGCGCCATGTGGCTTTCTTGAAGGATAAGGCGCATACGGTGGAGCTGATGCACCGTCAGGCGGATTGCATCCGTCCCAAGTTTGAAGCCATGCTGGCCATTCTGGAGCGTGAGCTTGGTGGACTTGGCATTGCCGAATGGACGCGTCCGCGCGGCGGATACTTTATCAGCCTCCAACTCCTGCCCGGCATGGCCTCGCGCGTGTATGCGCTTGCCAAAGCGGCAGGCGTAACGCTGACACCCGCAGGGGCTACCTATCCCTACGGCAAGGACCCCCACGATGCCAATTTGCGCCTCGCTCCCACCTTTGCCTCGCTTGACGATGTGCGTGCGGCTACCGAGGTGCTGACCGTGGCGATCCGTCTTGCGGCACTTGAGCTACTTGGCGAATAATGCCCTTCAAAGAGCGCTCTCGGTACGGGAACGCTCTTTTCTTGACGGCGTGCATACGGCATATTTTGAGGCCGAGAGGGAAAGAATATAAAACAAAAATACAAGAACAGGAGAAATCGTATGCTGAATAAGCGTAAATGTGCTATCATCGGCTGTGGCTTTGTAGGTGCTGCGGTAGCGTACACCTATGCAGAGAGCGGTCTGTTTTCGGAGATGGTGCTTTTGGATGCCAATCAAAAGAAGGCCGAGGGCGAGGCCTTGGATATTTCTCATGGCCTGCCATTCCTTGCGCCTATGAATATCTATGCAGGTGAGTATGCAGATATTGCCGATGCCGCGCTGATCGTCATTGCGGCAGGGGCTAATCAGAAGCCGGGGGAGACCCGTCTTGATCTTCTCTCGCGCAATCTCGCGATCTTTGACCAGATCATCACACAGATCGTTGCCCATAACCGTGAGGCTATCCTTCTTGTCGTGACCAACCCCGTTGATCTTCTGACCTATTACACATGGAAAAAGTCGGGGCTTCCCGCCGCGCGCGTGATCGGCTCGGGCACGGTTCTGGATACGGCAAGACTCAAGGCCATGATCGGGCAAAGACTGTCGGTCGATCCCCGTAACGTGCACTCCTTCATTATCGGAGAGCATGGGGACAGCGAGGTTCCCGTATTCAGCTCGGCGAATATTTCGGGCATCAATTTAGACGATTTTTGCCGCATAGCAGGCATCGAGAATTACGGAGAGCTCCTGTACGGCATGTTTGAGGAGGTGCGTGACAGTGCCTACCGCATCATTGAAGGGAAGGGTGCCACCTATTACGCTATTGCACAAGCTGTCCTTCGCATCACGCGCAGCATCATGCGCGATGAAAATTCGGTGCTTCCCGTATCCACCGTGGTAGAGGGGCATTACGGTGTCCGTGATATCTGCCTTGGCGTGCCTGCCATCGTCGGCGCGGAGGGTGTCAAGGAGGTCCTTGACCTGCCGCTTGACGAAAAGGAGGCCGTCCTCGTAGCCAAATCGGCAAAGACGGTACGGGAAACGCTGGAAAAGGCCATGGCCGTCCACGCGTGAGGGAAAGGGGCTATGCCCCTTTTTCTCTTGACAAAAGGACAAAATCGCGGTAAAATATGAAGTAAGAGAAAAACGGTAAGGGAGATGAAAGAATGACCGAAAAGCAAGCCGAAGAACGGATCCTTTCCTTGCGTGCCGCGCTTGTGCATCACGCAAAGCTTTACTACGTCTATGATGCTCCCGAGATCTCGGACCGCGAGTACGACATGATGTACCGTGAGCTTCTCGATCTGGAGGCGGCCTTTCCGCAATTTGACGATCCGCTGTCCCCCACAAAGCGTGTGGGCGGTGCCGTTCTCGATAAATTTGAAAAGTTTACCCACCGCGTGAGGCTGAATAGCCTTTCTGACGTGTTTTCTCCCGAGGAGCTTGCCTCCTTTTTGGAGGATACGGCAGATGCACTCGGTGAGGAGCCGTTCTATTCGGTAGAACCGAAGATCGATGGGCTCTCTGTCGCGCTGACCTATGAAAACGGCCGCCTTGTGCGCGGAGCCACGCGCGGTGACGGTACGGTTGGCGAGGATGTGACCGAAAACCTAAAGACGGTCATGTCGGTGCCGCTGACGCTCAACGAGCCGCTTCCGTACCTTTGCGTGCGCGGCGAGGTCTATATGTCAAAGGAGACCTTCGCAGCGTTGAACGAAGCGCGCGAGGAGGCGGGTGAGGCGCTGTTCGCCAATCCCCGCAATGCCGCCGCAGGCTCGCTTCGTCAGCTCGATTCCCGTATCACGGCATCCCGCCACCTTGATATTTTTGTATTCAATTACCAAGAGGGTGACCTTTATATGGACGGTCGCGCGCCGAAAACGCATGACGAAACCTTGAATCGCCTCGCGGAGCTTGGCTTTTGCACCCTGCCGCACCGCCGCGTCATCCGCGGCCGTGAGGAGGTGCTTGCTTACGTTTCCGAGCTGGGAGAGCGCCGCCCGACCTTTTCCTTTGATATGGACGGGGCGGTTATCAAGCTGGATTCGCTGGCACTCCGCCGCCAAATGGGGGAGGGAACCAATACCCCGAAATGGGCGGTGGCCTACAAATACCCCCCCGAGCAGCAGATCACCCGTCTTCTCGACGTGGAGATCGCCGTGGGGCGTACGGGCGTTCTGACCCCCACCGCCTGCCTCGATCCCGTGCGGCTGGCAGGTAGCACGGTGTCCCGTGCTACCCTGCATAATATTGATTTCATCCGTGAAAAGGACGTGCGCATCGGAGATTACGTCGTGGTGCAAAAGGCGGGCGACATCATTCCCGAGATCGTATCCGTCTGCCGTGAGCGACGGACGGGTGAGGAGAAGCCCTACGAGATGCCCCATGTATGTCCCTCCTGCGGTCAGCCCGTCGTGCGCGATGCAGAGGGAGAGGGGGCGGCCGTGCGTTGTGAAAACCCTGCCTGCCCCGCTCAGCGCACCCGTGCCATCATCCATTTTGCATCCAAGGATGCGATGGATATAGACGGACTTGGCACGCGCATCGTAGAGCTGCTCGTGGCAGAGGGGCTTGTACGGGACGCCGCGGATCTTTACACGTTGGAGGCAGATGCGCTTGCATCGCTTGACCGTATGGGAGAAAAATCTGCCGCCAATCTCATAGCCGCCATTGAAAAATCAAAGGCGGCAGGCCTTGAACGCCTGCTCTTTGCGCTTGGCATCCGTCAGGTGGGTGCTGTGGCAGGGGAGGCACTTGCCGCCCGATTCGGGGATATGGATGCCTGTCTTGCGGCAAGCGAGGCGGATTTTGCCGCCATTCCCGACATCGGTCCGATTACCGCCACCAATCTTTTCTCTTATTTCGCACGTGAGGACGTGCGTGCCCTGCTCGATCGCCTCCGTGCGGCAGGTGTATCCATGCAGGCAAAGGTCGCAGCCCCCCTTCTCGACATATTTGCAGGCAAGACCTTCGTTCTCACAGGAACCCTTCCTACGCTCTCGCGTGACGAGGCATCCAAAAGGATCAAAGCGGCAGGCGGCAAGGTGTCGGGCTCGGTATCGAAAAAGACCGACTATGTGCTGGCAGGTGAGGATGCAGGCAAAAAGCTCACCACCGCCCGTGAGCTTGGCATCACGGTCATCGATGAGCCGACCTTCCTTTCCATGCTTGCAGAATAATACAAAAAGGCAGCACCCGTGTGTCGCGAAAAGAGAAAAAGCCCCCGTATGGTGATGCCACACGGGGGCTTCCGCTATCTCGCCAAGTGCGCAACAGCTCCCGCCAAAAAGCAAGAAAGCTTCTGTTTTTTCAAAAAAGGGCTTGACTTTTTCCCAAAATGTGCTATACTGATTTTAGCACTCAAAACAAGAGAGTGCTAAAACGATGAAGAAGGTGATAAGATGGCAAAAAAACAATTCAAAACAGAATCCAAAAAGCTACTCGACATGATGGTCAATTCGATCTATACACATAAGGAGATCTTTCTGCGTGAGCTGATCTCCAACGCCAGCGACGCCATTGACAAGCTTTACTATCGCTCCCTGACCGACGATGCGGTTACTCTGAAGCAGGGGGATTATGAGATCCGTCTTTGCGCCGATAAAGAGGCGCGCACGCTCACCGTGCGTGATAACGGCTGCGGCATGACCGCAGAGGAGCTTGAAAACAATCTCGGCACCATTGCCAAAAGCGGCTCCTTTGATTTCAAAAAGGATGAGGACGTGCGCGAAAAGGTGGACATCATCGGCCAGTTTGGCGTCGGCTTTTATTCGGCCTTTATGGTCGCGGAAGAGATCACCGTGCGTTCCCGTGCTTTCGGCCAAGATGCCGCGTGGGAATGGCGCTCCTCGGGGGCTGACGGCTATACCTTGACGCCCTGTGACATGGAGGAAACGGGTACCGTGATCCTTCTTCATCTGCGTGAGGATACCGAGAACGAGAATTACAGTGCCTATCTTGAGGAATACAAGCTCCGCGAGCTTGTGCGCAAGTATTCCGACTATATCCGTTACCCGATCCGCATGCTCGTCAATGAGCATCGCCCGATCGAGGGTAAGGAAGGGGAGTATGAAACCGTTAAGACGGATGCTACCCTCAACAGTATGATCCCCCTTTGGAAGAAAGCCCCGTCCGAGGTAACGGCAGAGGAATATAACACCTTCTACCGCGAGAAATTCTATGATTTTGAGGATCCCATCAAGGTCATCCACTCCCGCAATGAGGGAAGTGCCACCTTCCACTCGCTCCTTTTTGTGCCTGCGCACGCCCCGTATGATTATTACAGCAAGAGCTATGAAAAGGGGCTTGCCCTCTATTCCAGCGGTGTCATGATCACCGAGAAATGCGCCGATCTGCTCCCCGACTATTTCAGCTTCGTGCGCGGCATCGTGGACAGTGCCGATCTCTCGCTCAATATCTCCCGTGAGATGCTCCAGCATGATCATCAGCTGAAGCTGATCGCGCGCACGGTCGAGAAGAAGATCAAAAACGAGCTTGCCAAGCTCATGACAAGCGACCGCGAGGCATATGAGAAGTTCTTCCGCGCTTTCGGGCTTCAGCTGAAATTCGGTGTATATCAGGATTTCGGCACACACAAGGACGTTTTGCAGGATCTTCTTCTGTTCCCCTCCTCGGAGGAGAAAAAGCTCGTATCTCTCAAGGAATATGTATCGCGCAAAAAGGAAGATCAAAAGACCATCTATTACGCGTGTGGCGATACCGTCGATGCGGCGGCCATGCTTCCGCAGGCAGAGGCAGTCGTAGCGCGCGGCTTTGAGGTTCTGTATCTTGCCGATGACGTGGACGAGTTTGCCCTGCGTGCGCTCGGCGAATACGATTCCTGTAAGTTTGTCAACGTCAGCGACGAGTCACTGGATGTTGCCACCGAGGAGGAAAAGGAAGCCCTCCATAAGGCCAACGAAGGTGATAAGGACATGCTCTCCTTCATGAAGGAAACGCTGGGTGATGCCGTCAGTGCGGTACGCTTCTCGGGTACGCTTGGGGAGCATCCCGTTTGCCTCGGCAGTGAGGGCGGCATCTCGCTCGGTATGGAGAAGGTGCTGAACGCCATGCCCACAGGTGCGGAGAACAAGGTCAAGGCGGCCGCCGTTCTGGAGATCAATCATGCACATAAGCTGGCTGATCGCCTCCGTGAGCTGTATACTGCCGATCGGGATAAGCTCGCAAGCTACACCAAGATTTTGTATGCACAGGCCCGTCTTATCGGCGGTATGGGCGTGGAGAATCCTGCCGAGCTCGGTGCGCTCATCTGCGATCTGATGCTCGGATAAATTCCTGCTTGTAAGGAGAAAGACCGTGTACGCCAATTACCATACCCACACCTTTCGTTGTTATCATGCAACGGGGATGGAGCGCTTTTATATCAAGGCGGCCATTGCGGGCGGACTTTCCGTGCTCGGCTTTGCCGATCACGCGCCCATGCCCTTTCCGAACGGGTACGCCTCCACCTTCCGTATGAAGCCGTCGCTCCTTGCCGATTACGTGCAAACGCTGACCGCGCTTCGCGAGGAATACCGTGACCGCATCAAGATCTATATCGGCCTTGAGGCAGAATATTATCCCGCGATCTTTGCGGATCTTTTGGAGATGATACGGCCGTACCGCTTGGATTATCTCATTCTCGGCCAGCATTTTATCGGCAACGAGAAGGGAGAACCATACATGGGCGCGCCCGGTGTCGGGGAAGGAGAGTTTACCGCTTATGTGGACCAGGTGATCACGGCGATGGAAACAGGCGTGTTTACCTACGTGGCGCACCCCGATCTGCCCGGTCTTGTGGGGGATCCTGCCTTTTATGAACGGGAGGCAGGCCGCCTTTGCGAGGCGGCGCGGGTGAACGGCCTACCCCTTGAATACAATCTCCTCGGCATGGCAACGGGGCGCGCGTATCCTCAAAATCGCTTTTTTGCGATCGCCCGTGAAGTAGGGTGCGACGTGATCATCGGCACCGATGCGCATTCACCCGATCGCGTAGCCAATGCCGCGGAGATCGCCCGTGCAGAGAAAAATCTCGCGGCACTCGGCATCACCCCGATCGACCGCTTGCCATCCTTCCGTCCCATTCCTTAAAAAGAGAAAACGATATAAAAAGACGGCACTCGCAACACACGGGTGCCGTCTTTTTGTGCTTTCTTGACGGTTTATACGTCGTAAATGCCAAGGATCACAATGCCGATGAACGCGGCTGCAATGGCGGCATAATGCTTCGCGGAGAGCTTCTCCTTGAGGAAGAGGCGGCTCCAAAGCAGGGAGAGCGCGCAGTAAGCGGAGATGATGACAAGACCGACCTTGTAATCCGAAACAACGACCATCATGTAAAAGACCTGACCGAGCGTTTCGCAAAGACCGCCAAGTCCCTTGATGCCGTCAAACTTGCGGTCGAGCTTCTCACGGCGGATGCCGAACACATAGATGGCAAAGATGATGGCCATGAAGAACCAGGTGAACTCATAGGCGGTGTTGAGAATATCGCCGCACAGAAGATCCATGGCGTCGCTGTCCATGTTGGGGAAGCGCTCGGCAAGCCCTACCATGTAGTTGTCTGCGATCAGCGTGTCCACAAAGGTACCGCAGGCGTCAAGCAGGCAGTAAATGACAGGCAGTGCGATGGCAAGCAGGCTTTTTGTGTACTTTCGCCCCGAAACCGCTTGACGGAGCGCACGCGCCTCGTCATTCTCGCGGTACTCGACAAAGCCGAGCGAGATAACGCCAAGCACGATCATGACAACGCCGATGATAATGGGCGCGTTGAGGAAGATGCCGTCTACCTCCTCGTCCTCCACCCACTTCACACCGAAGTAGAACAGGCTGAAGATGAGCGCAAGCGCGCCCGAGGAGTTGCAGATGGGAGAGGACACCGAAAGCTCGATATACCGCAGGGCGATATAACCAAGCATCATGGAGCCGATGTAGAGAATAGAAGCGGGGAGATAGGTGATGATGTCGGAGAAGGAGAAGGGAATGCCGCCGAGGGTGATCGAGTAAAGGGCGTGAATACCCATAATGCCACCCACAGCAATGCCGACCTTGTAATGGCTGAGCTTGTCGTCAAGACGCGAGCCTGCCTTGCTAAAGAGGTCGGAGCCGCTCCAGCAGAGCATAGCGATGATAGAAATAAACCACATAGTTTTATACCTCCACAGTCAGTTTTTTAGGATCAATAAGGCCTGCCTCCAGCATCTTCTGGAGGGACATGAGAATACCAAGCTTTGCGTGGTACCAAGTAAGACCGCCCTGGAAATACACCGCATACGGCGGACGGATCGGGCCGTCGGCACTCAGCTCAATGGAAGAGCCCTGCACGAACGCGCCTGCCGCCATGATGACCTCGTCGTCATAGCCGGGCATCGCCCACGGCTCTGGTCGCACGTAGCTGTCAACAGGTGCGGCCGCCTGAATGCCGTTGCAGAAGGCACACATGCCCTCGCGTGAGCCAAGCTCTACCGCTTGAATAATATCGTGACGGGATTCCGTGGAATTGGGGAACACGCGGAAGCCGAGGTGCTCATAGATGTTTGCGGCAAACACCGCACCCTTGAGTGCCGAGGCAACTACGGTTGGGGCAAAGAAGAAGCCTTGGTAAAAGGCAGGCATGATGCCAAGGTTGGCGCCGACCTCCTGTCCAAGCCCCGGCGCACTCAAGCGGTAGGCACAGCGTGCAACACATTCCTCCGTACCGCATATATAGCCGCCGATGGGGGCAAGGCCGCCGCCGGGGTTCTTGATGAGGGAGCCTACCGTCATGTCGGCCCCCACATCGGAGGGCTCGAGAAGCTCAACAAATTCGCCGTAGCAGTTGTCTACCATGCAGATGAGAGAGGGCTTGATGCTCTTGACAAAGGCAATCAGCTCACCGATCTGCTTCACCGAGAAGGAGGGGCGCGTCTGGTAGCCCTTGGAGCGTTGAATGGTGACAAGCTTTGTCTTTTCATTGATGGCGGTGCGGATGCCGTCATAGTCAAAGCTGCCGTCGGGCAAAAGATCCACTTGACGGTAGGAAACGCCGTATTCCCGCAGAGAGCAGGTGGATTCGCGAATGCCAATGACCTCCTCCAGCGTGTCGTAAGGCTTTCCTGCAACCGAGAGCATAATATCACCCGGGCGCAGCAAGCCAAACAGACCGATGGTCAGCGCCTGCGTGCCGCTGACAATCTGCTGGCGAACAAAGGCAGCCTCCGCACCCATCACACGCGCCCAGATGGCGTCCAGCGTGTCGCGGCCGCGGTCGTCGTAGCCGTAGC
>JAZOOW010000143.1:0-8319 GCA_045655145.1 Eubacteriales bacterium
GGGACCGGCGGGGCTTTTTTGCGCTCTCCTGCTTGCAGAGCAGGGGTACCGTCCCTTGGTTCTCGAAAGAGGCGGTACGGTAGGGGAGCGCTTACAGGCAACGGCGCGCTTCAAAAAAGAGCGTGTTCTTGATCCGGAAAACAACATCCAGTTCGGTGCGGGCGGTGCCGGCACCTTTTCGGACGGAAAGCTGGTAACGCGCGTCAATCACCCGTGGAACGGGTACATTTTGTCCCGTCTTGTGTCCTTTGGCGCACCGCGGGAGATTTTGTATCTTGCAAAGCCGCATATTGGGACGGATATTTTACAAACGGTGGTTTCCCGTATCCTGTCTGCAATCGAGGCGGCAGGAGGCACTGTACGCTACCACGCACGTCTTGCCGATATACGCTGTGACGGAACAGGCCGCGTACGGCGGGCGGTTTTAGCGGACGGTGAGGAGATCGCCTGCGGTCCCCTTGTGCTGGCTACGGGGCATAGTGCGCGTGACACCTATGAGATGCTTCTTTCTCACGGTGCGGCCGTTGAGGCAAAGCCCTTTTCCGTCGGTCTGCGGATCGAGCATTTGCAAGAGGATATTGACCGTGCCATGTTCGGCGATTTTGCAGGACATCCGCTTCTCGGTCATGCTGAATACGCACTTTCCGATACAACCGGCGCACGCGGCGTGTACACCTTTTGCATGTGCCCCGGCGGTGAGGTGGTTCCTGCCGCCAGTGAAACGGGCGGCATCGTTGTCAACGGCATGAGTAACCATGCCCGTGACGGCAGAAATGCCAATGCTGCGATTGCCGTTTCGGTAGATCCTGCGGATTTTGGCAATACACCGCGCGGTGCCATTGCCTTCCAGCGCAATATCGAGCAGGCGGCGTATGCCGTCGGCGGTGCGGATTATACGGCACCGGCTTCGCTTCTCGGCGATTTCCTTTGCGGACGGGAAGGGGGGCTTCCCACGCGTATTCTTCCGAGTTATATGAACGGCGGCGTGCGTATGATATCGCCTGATCGCTACCTTCCGTCCTTTGTAACCGATGCACTCCGCTACGCCATTCCCCGTTTTGCAAGGCAGATAACGGGGTATGATGCGGAGGATGGCGTTCTGACAGGCCCCGAAACACGCACCTCTGCACCTGTGCGCATCATGCGCCACACGGCAAGCCGTACGGCTGTCGGAATGGATGATCTTTATCCCGTGGGAGAGGGTGCCGGCTATGCAGGGGGCATTGCCAGTGCCGCCCTTGATGGGCTTTCCACCGCCGTGGCAATCATAGCGCGTTACCAAAGACCGCACAGTTAAATGACGGCATGCTTTGCCGTGTCAATACAGAAAGGCGGGGGCAACCGTCCTCGCAGAGTGAATTATGTTCGACAGAAAAGAAAACACGAGAGAAAAGCAATGGCTTCTCCATGAGGAATGCGGAAAAGAAACAGCGGCTGCCGTCCGTGAGCTGACCGAAAAGCTACATATCAGCACGGTGCTTGCGCGGCTGTTGGTCTGCCGTGGGCTTCGGGATGCAGAGAGTGCCCGGGCCTTTATCTGCATGGAGAGCGAGCTGCTTCATAATCCCTTTGAAATGAAGGATATAGAGCGCGCAGTCAACCGTATACGGCGCGCCATCCGCCTGCATGAAAAGATCACCATTTTCGGTGACTACGACGTGGACGGTGTAACGGCCGTATGTACGCTCTATCTTTATTTGCGCCGCCGCGGTGCCGATGTGGATTATTATATCCCGAACCGCGCAGGGGAAGGGTACGGCGTATCCTCTGCCGCACTCAAGGCCCTCTCCGAAAAGGGAACACGCCTTGTTATTACCGTAGATACGGGCATTACCGCCTCCGAGGAGGTGGCCTATGCCAAGACACTTGGCGTTGATGTCGTGATCACCGATCACCATGAATGCCGTGCCGAGCTGCCGGAGGCAGAGGCCGTCGTCAATCCGCACAGACCGGACTGCCCCTATCCTTTTAAGGAGCTTGCGGGAGTAGGCGTCGTTTTCAAGCTCATTTGCGCCTACGAGGAAAGTGAAACAGGGGACAGACGCTCGCTTTGCGTGCGCCGTCTTGCCGAGGAGTACAGCGATCTTGTGGCGATCGGTACGATTGCCGATGTCATGCCCATTAAGGATGAAAACAAGCTGATCGTCAGCTTCGGACTTCATAAAATGGAAACATCTCGCCGCCCGGGGCTTGTGGCGCTGATGGATGCCGTCAACCAGCGCAGTGACGGGAAGAGTGATGCCCACGCTGCCGTGAAAAAGCCTACAAAGATCACATCCGGGTATATCGGTTACACGATTGCGCCGCGTATCAATGCCGCAGGGCGCATCCGCAGTGCCTCCCGTGCGGTCGAGCTGTTTTTGGAGGAGGATCCGCAGGTCATTGCTGCGTTGGCGCGTGAGCTTTGTGATGCCAACCGTGAACGGCAGGTAGAGGAAAACCGCATTATGGAGGAGGTCTACCGCCGCATAGAGGAGGATCCCTCGCTGGCAGGTGCCTCTGTGCTCGTCTTGGATGCCGATAACTGGCATCACGGGGTGATCGGGATCGTGGCATCGCGCATCACCGAGCGGTACGGCGTTCCCTCTATTCTCGTTTCCTTCGAGGGGAGCGAACCGCAAAATCATATGGACACCGATGTGGGGAAGGGCTCCGGCCGCAGTATTAAGGGAATGAATCTTGTGGATGCCCTCGTTCATTGCCGTGAGCATCTTGTGAAATACGGCGGTCACGAGCTGGCCGCGGGACTCAGTGTTACGCGCGGCGAGCTTCCCGCCTTCCGCGAGAAGATCAATGCATACGCAAGGGAGCATCTGTCCGAGGAGGCTTTGATTCCTGTCCTCGAGGCGGATTGTGAGCTTCAGCTTGCGGATGTTTCGATAAAGCTGGCCGAGGAGCTGCGCATGCTGGAGCCGTACGGTGTCGGAAACCCTGTTCCCGTCTTTGTTCTCCGCGGCGTTCATGTGCTTGAATGCACGCCGATCAGCGGCGGTAAGCACACACGCCTTGCCGTTGGCGACGGTAACAGCCGTTTTACGGCCATGTGCTTCTCGCGCACGCAGGCGCAAATGGATCTGTTTGTCGGCGATACAGTCGATCTGCTCTTTAATTTGGATGTGAATGAATATAACGGCCGCCGCTCGGCACAGCTGATCGTGCGGGATATCCGCCTTGCGGAAAGCAGCCGCGAGGAGCGCTATGATGAGCGCGCCCGCTTTGAGGCTGTTTGGGGAGGTGCTCCCTTCGGCGCGGATGAGGGGATCTTCCCGGGACGTGACGATTTTGCCGCCGTTTATCAACTGGTATTTCGGTGCGTGCGCGGCGGATGTGATACGCTTTCTCACCGCGCGATCCTCTCCAGGCTGAAGGGCGGCGGAAATGGGAGCATCGGCTACATCAAGCTCAAGATCATCATCCGCGTTTTGCAGGAGCTGAATCTCATGGGTATTGAGGAGATCAGCGAGGAGGTCTATCGCTTCTCCATCCGCTTTACGAGCAAAAAGACCGATCTTGAAAAATCTACATGGCTGCACCGCTTGCGCGGCCAAATGCGCACCTAAAAGGAGGAGATCCGTGCTTGCACGGTAACTTTGGAAAGTGAACAAGGATTGTAACGAGGAGAAATTGATGCCCACCGTTGAGCCGCTGATCGCGCGCCTCACGGAAAGCGGCCGAAATTACGATATCGAAAAGATCCGTGGGGCGTATATGTATGCCGCCTGCTTGCATGACGGACAGTTCCGTCAGAGCGGCGAGCCGTATGTATCTCACCCGCTGGCCGTGGCAATGATCGTGGCAGAGCTGGAGCTTGATACGGATTCTGTTTGTGCGGCACTCCTTCACGATACGGTGGAGGACTGCGCCGATCGCACCAACCTGACCGAGATCACGCGCCGCTTCGGCAAAGAGGTGGCCGCGCTTGTAGACGGCCTTACCAAGATCGTCCAGATGAAGATCGAGGATAAGGAAGAGGCACACATCGAGAACATTCGCAAGATGCTCCTTGCCATGAATAAGGACATCCGTGTCATCTTCATCAAGCTTTGTGACCGCCTGCACAACATGCGCACGCTGTTTGCCAAGCCGCCCGAGAAGCAGCGTACCGTCGCGCTCGAAACCATGTATATCTATGCACCGCTTGCACACCGACTTGGTATGCAGCGTATCAAGCTGGAGCTTGAAAATATCAGCCTTTCGTATCTCGATCCGATCGGCTGTGCCGAGATCCATGAGGCGATCGATCAGCGTTACGGTCAAAACCGAGACCTCCTTGGCCAAGCACGGGAAAAGATCGAGGAAAAGCTGCGGGAGTATGAGATTCCGTATACGGTAGAGGGGCGCATCAAATCGGTGTACAGCCTTTACCGCAAGATGTATAATAACAACAAGACCATTGATGAGATCTATGATTTTTACGCCCTGCGCATCATCGTGGATACAGAGCTTGAATGCTATACCGTGCTTGGCATCGTGCATGAGCTTTTTAAGTCTGTGCCGGGGCGGTGTAAGGATTATATTTCCACCCCCAAGCCAAACCTTTACCGCTCGCTCCACACCTCGGTCATGAGCCGCGGGGGCATCCCGTTTGAGGTGCAGATCCGCACAAAGGAGATGCACCGCGTGGCAGAGTTTGGTGTTGCGGCGCACTGGAAATACAAATCCGGCGGCACCTCGGACAAAGAGGTGGATGAGAAGCTCTCCTGGATCGCACGCCTCATTGAAACCGAGGATGATACGCGCGATCCCGATGAATTTTTCCGTGTTTTCAAGACGGATATCATCCATGACGAAACCTTTGTGTTTACCCCCAAGGGGGATTGTGTTTCGCTTCCACTCGGCTCTACGGTCATTGACTTTGCGTACGCCATTCATACTGCCGTCGGCAACAAAATGATCGGTGCCAAGATCAACGGCATGATCGTTACGATCGATACCGTTCCCGAAAACGGGCAGATTGTGGAGATCTTGACCTCGCAGTCTGCCAAGGGGCCGAGCCGTGACTGGCTCAAGATCGTCAAGACCAGTGAGGCACGCACCAAGATCCGCCAATGGTTCAAAAAGGAGAAGCGTGCCGAGAACATCGAGGTAGGCCGTGCAGAGATCGACCGAGAGCTTCAGCGCATCGGGCGTCCGTTTACCGAGGCGGAGCGACAGGAGGTCGTGTCCAATATTGCGCGCCGCGTGGGCATACAGGAGATCGACGATTTTTACAATACGATCGGCTACGGTGGTCTTTCGATCTCCAAATTTGCCGTCCGTCTGCGCGATGAGTTTGACCGTGTTGTAAAGGATACAACACCGCCCGTGCCGATGGAGGCCTCGCAGGTCAAGACGGTCAACCGCCCCAAAAATCTCAAGAGCAACGGCGGTATTATCGTCGAGGGCGCAAGCGGACTTCTTGTCAAATGTGCCAAATGCTGCAACCCCCTGCCCGGCGATGATATTGTGGGCTTTATTACCAAGGGGTATGGCATATCCGTGCATAAGTGTGACTGTCCCAATGCAATAGAGGGGCGCAAGAGGGAGGAAAATGCCGATCGTTGGGTAAGCGCGGAATGGGAGCCTGTAGCCGTCGCGTCGACAAGCATTTATGAGGCAATGATTCAGATTTTGGCTGAATCCGACTTCTCGCTGATTGCCGATATTACGGGTGCTCTTGCGGATATGAAGGTCACGATCATGCAGATCAACTCGCAAAAGCGACCTGACGATATGCAAATGCTGCAGATCACCGTTGGCTGTAAGAATGTGGGGCATTTCCATTCCATCGTATCCAGACTGCAAAACATTCCTGCCGTTCGCAGCGTGATGCGCGGACTTGGCAGATAGAAAGGACACTCTTATGATTGCCGTATTACAGCGCATCCGCCGTGCCTCCGTCACCGCAGACGGAGAACCAAACGGCGCATGCGGAAAAGGGCTTCTCATCCTGCTTGGCGTCGGAAAAAACGATGCCGAGGAGGATGCGCGGCTCCTTGTCGAAAAGATCGTGAATTTGCGCATCTTTGAGGACGAGAACGGGAAAATGAATTTGTCGGTATCCGCGATCGGCGGTGAGGCGATGGTCGTGTCGAACTTCACGCTTCTTGCCGATTACTCGCACGGGCACCGTCCGGATTATTTCGGTGCCGCCCGTCCCGAGCAGGCGATACCGCTTTACGAGCATTTTGTCAGCCTTCTCTCCGACCGCCTCTCGCATGTGGCAACCGGACGCTTTGGCAGTCACATGGAGGTAGACATGCTCTCTGATGGGCCTGTGACCATTGTGATGGACTCTGAACGCCTGCGTAGGGGGAGATCGAAATGATCCTGACGGTTAAGGGTGAGATCAGTCAGTACTATGTACAAACACTTTGCCTTTTGTTCTTTCCCGGATCAAAATTCGGACAGGACGAGCTTCCCTCGCCGGAAAACCCCGAGGCGCACGTTTCTTTTTTGACACGGGGCGATGATTTCGTTGCCGAGGCAACCCTCTCGTGGCACGGAAGCACCTGTAAGGCAGAGGGGCATATCCGCCGCGGCGATCTGATTGGCGGCAGTGACGAGCGCCTTGCCAAGGTGGCAGTCGGCCGTGCGGTCTTTGCGGCAGGGAAGGCGCTTCTCGGCTACACGCCTCCGTGGGGCATCCTGACGGGGGTCCGTCCTGCCAAGGTGGCAAGTGAGCTTGTGGCGGCAGGCAACGGTATCCTGCGCTCAAAGCAGCTTCTGCGTGATGAGTACTTTGTTAATCCCAAAAAGGCGGCACTTGCCGTTTCGATCGCATCGACCGAGCAAAAGCTTGTCAAGAGCTTGTCGCTGAAGAATAGCTGCAGCGTGTATATCTCCATTCCGTTTTGCCCCTCGCGGTGTGCCTATTGCTCCTTTGTTTCGGGGACGTCGGGGAAGCTGCTTTCGCTTCTTGACGACTATCTTGCAACGCTGTTTCTGGATATTGACAATCTGTTCTCGGTCATACGCGCACAGGGGCTTTCGGTTTTGACCGTCTATATCGGCGGCGGAACCCCCACCGTTTTGACAGAAAAACAGCTCCGTGCTCTGCTTTCTCATGTTGCAAAGCAGGTGGATCCCACAACGCTTCTTGAGTTTACGCTGGAGGCGGGGCGCCCCGATACCATTACGAAAGAAAAGCTTTCCGTCGCGCGTGAGTACGGCGTGACGCGGATCAGCGTCAATCCCCAAACGCTTTCTGATGACCTGCTTTCCGCCATCGGACGGCGGCACAGCGTCGCGGATTTTTACCGCGCCTACGAATTGGCCGCGGCCTCAGGTATTCGCGATATCAATGTGGACTTGATTGCAGGTCTGCCCGGAGATAACTTCGGAAATTTCTCAAAATCCTTGGATGCGATCCTGCCACTTGCCCCCACAAATCTGACCGTGCACAGCTTTAGTGTAAAAAATGCGGCAGATATCCGTCACGGTGAGAAAAAGCCGTATTCCATCACGGGCGGCGATGCCGCCAAGAGCGTGGAATATTCCCAGCTGCGCACAAAAAATGCAGGCTACCGTCCCTATTATATGTATCGGCAAAAGAATACCGTCGGCAACCTTGAAAATGTGGGATATGCCATGGAGGGACATGAGGGGCTTTACAACATCCTCATGATGGAGGAGCTTCACAGTATTTTTGCGGCAGGTGCCGCGGCAGTGACCAAGCTTGTCAGCCGCGCAGAGGAGGTAAATTCTCCCGCCGTTATTCGACGCATATTTACTCCCAAATATCCATATGAATATTTAAGGAATGCGGAAAAGATCCGTGTAGGGGACGCGGCAAGCGACACCCTCTCGATCGGTGAACGGATCGAGGCCTTTTATCGGGAGCACAAATAAGCACCCCGCATTCTGCGGGAGGCATTATGCGTAAGGAATCATCAGCCTCGCCGGTCAAAAGCCGGCGACTCTTTTTTTCGGGTGTTCTTTTTCTCGGGGGAGCCAACCTCGTTGTGAAGATCATCGGTCTTTTCTTCAAAATACCGATGTCCTATTACCTCGGCAGCGAGGGAATGGGATATTTCAATTCAGCCTACGAGATATACGCGCTCCTGTGCGTGATATCCACAGCGGGGCTTCCCGTTGCGCTCTCTATGCTCGTATCCGCTTGCAGAGAGAGGGGAGAAATCTCCTCGGAGCGGCGGATATACAGGGTGGCTATGACCCTGTTCGCGGCGCTTGGAGGCGCGGGCTGCCTTCTGATGCTCGCGTTTTCGGATACTCTGGCGGCTTTTATAGAGAATGCCGACGCGGCGGCATCGGTCAAGGCAATTGCCCCCGCATTGCTTTTCGTGTGTATCTCAAGCGCGGTAAGGGGATATTTTCAGG
>JAZOOW010000144.1:0-8052 GCA_045655145.1 Eubacteriales bacterium
GACAGCCAGTACGCGGTCATCCTTGTCGGTCAGGATGAGGTTGCTGTACTTCCCCATCATTTCTACAAGGATATATTTCTCGCACGGGTAGCCCATCTCATCATATCCCGCAAAGGAAAGCCGTGCCACGCGCTCAAAGCCGATCTGCTCACCGCCTTGAAATCTGGCTCCTGCCAAATGCTTTCGCAGAAGCATGCAGAACATCGGAGGGGCGGCAGGATTTTCCTTGGCAATGTTTGAGAGTGCCATATGGGGCATACTCGGCCCTGCATTGATTACAAGGCGGTCCTTTTGCCCGCGGTCGGCAAGGATGAGATCGATCTCATCACGGGCAGGCTGTAAAACGCGCTCCACCTTGGCACCGCGCGAACGGCTGTTCAGCTCCCACAGGATCGCGCGCAGCATACCGCTATCATAAGCCATGACGAGTCACCTCCGTTTACTGTTCTTGTGTAAAAAGCGTGTATCAGAAAAGCGACGTTCCGCCGAAAAGCTGTGCGCGCAGCGTTGCAAAATCGGGATATACCCGCGCGCCCTTTACCGTTTCCAATCGCTCAATGCTCTGATGGCCTCCTGCCACGAGAGCACAATCCATCCCCGCAAGGGCGGCGCATTCCGCATCATGATCGGTATCTCCGATCAAAAGCATGCGCTTATCTGCGTGGCGCTTTGCGAAATCAAGCACAAGTGCCGACTTGTCAGAGCCGCTGACATCATTCCGTCCGCACACCTCCGCAAAATAGGTGCTCACGCCAAGGCCTGCAAGCTGACGGCAGAGGTTGCCCTCTTCCGAGGCGGAGAGGACGGCCTGCGGAATGCCTGCGGCCTGCACGGCGGCAAGGAGCGGGAGCACTCCGTCACGGAGCGCGCCTTCCTTTTCAAGACGGGTATATTCTACCGTCCATTCAACTGCAACGTCGTCATAGGATTCCTTTTCAAAATCAAAGCCGATGCGGCGGTAATAGTCGATAATGGGAAAGCCGAAAATGCGATAATACCGCGCAAGGCTTACCTCGGGAAGGCCGCGCCGACGAAGAAGGATGTTCGTGGCACCAAGGCCGATCTTCACGTCATCCATAATGGTTCCGTTAAAATCCCATGCGATGAGATCGTAATACATCGCGCATCCTCCCTTCGTTTTATCTCTGATGATTATATCACATTCCGGCCTATATTGCAAGAGGCCGCTATGCAAAAAGGACGGGCATGCACGTCCTTTTTCACCGCGCGGCGATATCAGAAGGCTTATACAGCCTCCTCCTTTGGCAGGTTTTCACGGAACTGGAGCTGGTAGAGCTCTGCATAGATGCCGCCCTGCTTCACAAGCTCACTGTGTGTGCCCTGCTCGGCGATTCGACCGTCCGCGATCACGGCGATCTCGCCTGCCTTTTTGATGGTGGAGAGGCGATGCGCCACGACCAGCGTCGTTCTGCCGCGGCAAAGCTCCTCCAGCGCATCCTGAATCAGAATCTCGGTCGTATTATCCAGCGCGCTGGTGGCCTCGTCAAGGATCAAAATCGGCGGATTTTTGAGGAATACACGCGCGATCGACAGGCGTTGCTTTTGTCCGCCCGACAGGCGCACACCACGCTCGCCGATCTGGGTGTCATACCCGTCGGGAAGCGTCATGATATAGTCATGAATATTCGCGCGCTTGGCGGCGGTGACGATCTCCTCCTCGGTGGCCGAGGGCTTGCCGTACAGGATGTTGTCCCGAATACTGGCGTTGAACAGATAAATATCCTGCTGGACGATGCCGATATTGCGGCGGAGAGATGCCATGGTCATCTTGCGGACATCCATCCCGTCGATCTCAATACTACCTTCGGTCAGGGCATAGAAGCGCGGAATGAGGTGGCAGATTGTGGTTTTTCCGCCTCCCGACGGCCCCACGAGTGCAAAGGTCTTTCCCTGCGGAATATCAAGTGATACATCGCAAAGGACATTCTTGCTCTCATCATAGGAGTAGGTGACGTTTTTGAGAGCAATATGTCCGTCAAGACGCGAGACCGAAACGGCGTCGGGGTCGTCAGACTCCGGCTCGGCATCCATGATCTCCAGAAAACGCTCAAAGCCTGTCACGCCGCTTTGATACTGCTCCATAAAGTTGATAAGCGTCATGACGGGGGTGATAAACAGACCGATCGAAAGCACAAAGGCGGAATAATCGGGAAAATCGATCCGCCCTGCATAGAGGAACAGACCGCCGGCTACCAAAACAACCACGTTGAACACGTCGGTAATGAAGGAATTGATCGAGTGGAACTGCCCCATCGCGTGGTAGGCCTTTTGCCGCGCACCCACGAAGGCGGTGTTCCCTTCCTCAAATTTTTCGTGCTCTACCTCGGCATTATCAAAGGCCTTCGTTACGCGGATGCCCGATATACTGCCCTCCAGCGAGGCGTTGATCTGTGCCACCGAGGCACGGCTTTCCTTAAAGGCTGCGCGCATTTTTCTGCGCAGCTTGAAGGAAACGAGCAAAAGAAAAGGCACACAGGTAAATACGATCAAGGTCAGATAAATATCAATGGTTGACAGATACACAAAGGAGATCACGATCGAGATCGAGGAAATGATTAGGTTTTCGGGGCCGTGATGCGCCAGCTCGCTGATGTCCATCAGATCGTTTGTCATGCGCGACATGATCTTGCCCGTTTCATTCGTATCGTAAAAGCGATACGGAAGCGTTTCAAGCTTTGCAAACATATCTGAGCGCATTTGTGCCTGCATGCGCACACCCATCATATGCCCATAATACTGGATAAAGTAATTGAGAAGCATGCGCACAAAATACACAAGGAGAAGTCCAATGCCGAAGATCACGATCAGCTGATAGCGGCGATTGGGGATCAGATCATTGAGCATCGTACGCGTGAGGATGGGATACAGGACACCCACCGTAGACACAAGAAAGGCGGCCAGCATATCGAGGAAGAATATCCTCTTATGCGGCTTATAATACGCAAGAAATCTCTTTAACATGCTTCCTCCTATTCTACCCAAGCCTCAGGTGTATCACGGTTATCGCGGAACCAATCTGTATCCTTAAGCACGAGTTGGCTGTGCGAGCAAACGACATCGATCCGCCCGGGATTGCTCTTGATCACGATATTGCCGTTCATGGAGGTGAATTCCCGCGCATCCCAATCAAGACAAAGCGTAGTTACATATACGCGTGAGGTATAGGGCGCGATGCGGTTGACAAAATCCTGTGTCGGAAAACGGTTTTCCGGCTTTGCACCGTACTCATTACTGCCGGCACAGCAGCAAACGCACACGATGTCGGGCTTGATAACCTCAAGCAGTATGTTGTGCGAGGAGGTCTTTGAGCCGTGGTGGCCTGCCTTGTATACGTCGACCTCAGGGAGGTCGTTATACTCGACAAGGTACTCCTCCCCTTCTTTTTCAAGGTCACCCGTAAACAGATAATGGCGGTCACCCTGATTGATCATACAGCACACCGAGTAGTCGTTCTCGGTGTCTGCTTCCTTGTGGTAGTAGAAATAGCTGTCAAGGATCTCAAGCTCGATCCCGCCGCCGAGATCAAAGATGTTTTTGTTCTGCTCCATGCAATCCCGTGCCGTGTAATGCACAGCACCGCTTGCGATCTCGTCGGCACGCTCACGGAGGTAGTTCGCGTACATTCTTTCGGTTTCCGCCTTATTTGTCAGCGAAAAATCAATGATGACCTCACACTCATAAAGATCAAAGAGGCTGTCAGTATTTTCCCCTGTTGCAAAGCCTGCATAGTGATCCTCGTGCGCGTGCGTCACGATGACATATTCGAGCACACCGTCGGTTACATAATCGTCAAGATACGCAGAGATCGTGGGAATGCTGGCCACCTCTGCGCCTGCGTCAATTAGGATGTCATTATCCCCTGCCTTGATATAGGTGCAGTCCCCCGTTTTGATGGTACCAAGCTCTAAAAAATGGATCTCAAGATCGCCGCTCGGGAGCGGATCACTCTCTTGGGTAATCCCCGTGATTGCCAAATAAGCACCGCCCACAGTACCGAGGAAAAAGAGAGTAACCGAAAGAAGGATACAAAGGCCTGCGTGAAAGGTCTTTTTCTTTGCCATTACGCATCACCTCCCACTACGTGGAAAACGCGGACACATCGTACGTCCCGATAAAAAAGCGGATGCGTGGAGGTATAGGCAATGTAATATTCCCCCTCTGCCGAGGTATCGACCGTATACGTTCCGTCCGTGTTCTTTTTCATATTGCTTGTCAGAGAAACCGAATCAGACAGATCAAGGCCAAGGCAGGAAAGGCTGTAGCCCTCCTCCGTATAGGTATACGCCTCACCGACCGTGAGCGTGATCTCCCGTTCTCCGACGAGAGAAAGCCCGTCTGCGGGCGAATGCAGAAGCGTGACGGCACCGTATCCGAGAAGAAGGCCGAGAAGCAAAAAGACGATCGGAAGGATGAGGGTTGCGGGATGCTGACGGCGCATCTCCTTTTTCACCGCGCGGCGCGCGGCAAGATGCGCATTTTTACCCCAGTAGCGAGATTTTGCCATCAGATCCCCTCCTTATTCTCTTGCTCGTTTGCGGGGGTGGGAAGTATATGCTTTTCAAGCTTTGCCATGATGTATTCCGTGTTTTTCAGGTTTTTGGCTACGGCATAGCAAAGAGAGGCATCCGCAAAGGCAAGTGCCGTTCCCAAAAGCACAAGCAAGGCTGCACCGAGAAGCAAGGAGCTCTCCAAAAGATAGAGAAAGCACCCAAGCGCCAGCGAGATACAAAATCCGATAGCAAAGCGAAGCACCGCAAAACGCCGCACACGCTTCACCTCGGCGGAAAAGGTTCGGGCAAGTCCGTGGGCACGCACACCGAGGGGAGAGTCGTCGTAACGGCAGATCAGCGCATACTCCTCATCGCTTACCTCATACGGCACAAGGCGGTAATATCTGCCGCTTTGATGCTCCTCAAGAGGGTACTCCTCTGAGAAAGCAGTCCCCTCTCCATATTCCTTGCGGCACATGCCAAGACGGACAAGGCGCGCATCACGCTCCGCCGCTTTTTCCTGCGTGCGGTCGGCGGAGGCCTCCTCGGTGGCGGCGGCAAATTCCGCTTGCTTCTTTTTTACATAGTCAAGAACAAAATCCTGCATACGGTGACTCCTTTCCTGTCAACCAACGAAAACGTGGGGGCGTGTGTTGCGAACACGGTCAGGCTGGGGCAAAGATCAGATAAAGCAGAAGTCCTGCCTGCCACAAGAATCCAAGCGTATTCACGATCCAAAAGGAGAGATGCCGTGTCTTATGTCGACAAAGCCGCATGGCGAGCAGTGCACCCGAGGCACCCCCAAAAAAGCCTACGGCAAGCAACGCCTTTTCCGAGATCCGCCAGGTGCCCCGCACAGCACGGTGCTTATCCGCTGCATACAGAATACCTGCGAACATCGACAAAACGGCAAGAAAAGCCGTGTATGGAAAAAGCATGTGTTTCCTCCTCTTTTTTGCATGAATCAGCAAATTAATGATACCCTAAAATGAAGAAAATGTCAATATTTTTCAGAAAATGTGCACGCTTTGTTTACAAAATTCCGACAGCAAGAAAAAAGGCCGCAGAGGAGAGCAGGCGCAACCTCTTACAGCCTTTTTGAAGACACAGTTATTTTTTGGACGAATCAAGTGCCGATGCGGCAGACGAAGCCTCCGCACAGGACAGTGCGGCACTTTTGGCAGCCTCCTCCTCGGCGGTGTGATCAATGCGATAGGTAGGCACAATCACCGCCACCATTTCCTTCATGCGGTCGGTTTCGGCATAAGCGGCATCATACAGCTCCCCGAGAGCCTTGTAGAAGGGCTCGTCCTCAAAGAGAATAGGGCGTGCAACGCTGATCATGCCGTTCGGCGTCGTGCGCAGGCCCTCCTCCTCCATCAGACGTTCCTCATAAAGCTTCTCACCCGGACGAAGGCCTGTGCACCTGATCTCGATATCCACACCCGGCTCAAGGCCGCTGAGGCGGATCAGGTTTTCGGCAAGGTCATAAATACGGACCGGCTCCCCCATGTCGAGAACAAAGATCTCTCCACCCTTGGCATAGGCACCTGCCTGCAAGACAAGGGATACTGCCTCCGGAATCGTCATAAAATAGCGTATGATATCCTTGTGCGTAACGGTAACGGGTCCTCCCTCTGCGATCTGCTGCTTAAAGAGGCCGATGACCGAGCCGTTTGAGCCGAGAACATTGCCAAAGCGGACCGCCACAAATTCGGTTTTTGATTTGCGGGAAAAGGACTGAATGATCATCTCACAGAGTCGCTTGGTTGCCCCCATGATATTGGTCGGGTTAACCGCCTTATCCGTACTGATCTGTACAAAGCGGCGTATGCCGTAGCGGTCGGCCATACGTGCCAGATGCAGAGTTCCCATGACGTTGTTCTTCACAGCCTCATTGGGGCTGGTTTCCATCAGCGGAACATGCTTATGTGCCGCGGCATTGAATACGATCTCGGGACGGTAGGTACGGAAAACATCCTCCATCTTTCCCGAATCACGAATACTGGCGATCAGAGCAAGCACAGGGATCTCCGGATGCTGACGGTGCAGCTCCTGCTCAATGCTGTATGCATTGTTCTCATAAATATCAAGGATGATCAAAAGGCGCGGATTGTGCGATGCGATCTGGCGGCACAGCTCACTGCCTATAGAGCCGCCGCCACCTGTCACCAGGATCACGCGGTTTTCAATATATCCCATGATCTCGTCAAGATTGACACGGATCTGCTCACGCCCGAGAAGATCGGCAATTTCAATGTCCCGCAGAGAGCTGATATGCACCTCCCCGTTGACGAGCTGATACATACCGGGCAGGGTTTGCGTACGCAGGCCGGTCTTGCGGCACTTTTCCAGAATAACCTTCATCCTCGCCTTGGATACCGAGGGCATGGCCACCAGAATTCCGGTTGCATGGTAATGCGTAACGGCTGCTTCAATATCTTCCGTTGTACCGAACACAGGCACCCCGTCGATATGCAGGCCGACCTTGTTTCTGTCATCATCAATAAAGCAAGCGGGATAGTAGTCCACATAATCAGAGGTATGGATCTCACGCAACAAACTTCTGCCGGCATCCCCTGCGCCGATGATGATGACGCACTGGCCGCGGTGAAAGAAATGGTAGTACTCATCGCGGATCTGGAGAACAAAGCGGCCGGAGAAGCGGATCACCAGCGTGCCGACAAACAAGAGGGCAACGTAGCAGATCGCATAGCGAATATCCTTTTCAAACGCAAGGCATATGAGCAGCGACACCAGCAAAATGACCACATGAGAAAACCCGATGCGCATGCATTCCTTCACCCCCGCATACCGCCAAACACCGCGGTAAAGGCCAAAAAGGATAAAAACAAGATATGTGGTAAGCAGCACGATCAAGAAAAACGGAAGGACGGCCGTTAAAAGTGCGGAGCCAATGTCATTCGCTACTAAATATACCGTACACAGAGCGGCCAAGACAGCCACGACCGCATCCGACAAAATCAAGAGCGCGAGCTTTATTTTCTGATTCACAAGGGAATCCTCCTTATATTTGCTCCTTCGCGAAAAAGAACTCATTGTTAGATATTATAACACATTTTTTTCTTTTCGTCAAGTGGGAGGGCAAACTGCACAAAGCATCGATTTTTATTCCGTAAATTCCGTCATTTTTCCCATTGACATACGCATCGCATCCATGTTATAATGATAAATGGTGGAAGTTGGCATTTTTCTGCTTTTGCAATCTCTGCGATACCTGTATCGCTTTACATATTTATGTCTTTTTATGCTTCAAAAAGGAGAAGTCTATGCCCATTTTAGTTTCTTGTATACTCGCCCTTTTGGCCGGGTGCGGCGTCTTTATTGCCGGCATGAATATGCTCAGCGAGGGGCTTGAGCGCAGCACCGGATCGGGACTGAAGCGCCTGCTTGCCAAGATCAGCAACCGTTTTACCGGTGTCGGGATCGGCGCAGCCGTCACGATGCTGATCCAAAGCTCCTCCGCAACGAGCGTGATGACCATCGGCTTTGTAAATGCCGGTGTCATGACCCTGATGCA
>JAZOOW010000145.1:0-11842 GCA_045655145.1 Eubacteriales bacterium
AAGGGATCAAAGGATGTGGGGGCGGGGGGGACATTGCTTTTTTCCGTCTCAAAGTCAAAGAGCTGCTTGCCGCGGTTGCCGCTCGGGAGAGGGGAACGGTCTACATCAAGCCCCTCCTCAAGATCGGCAAACAGGGCGCGGCGGCGCGTCTTGGCGCGCTCCTCACGCACGGCGGCGTTCGCTTCGGTGAGGAGCTTTTTTCTGTTTTCCGGTAATGCATCCGACGGTGCCGCTTCGTTGATGCTCGGTGCTGCGGCCTGTGCCTCGGCGGCACGCTTCTTTTCCTCCGCACGGGCGGCGCGTTTTTTGGCACGCTCCACCATAGCGGCCTTGAGACGTGCACGCGACGCAATATAGAGCGATTTGAGCGTGGCACGGAAGTAAAGTGCCACAAAGAAGACAAAGAAGGCAATTCCGATCAGCGAAAGGCCGATCGGCCCAATATAACGGCAAAGCGTGCGTGCAACAAATTCTCCCACAACGCCGCCGCCAACAAGACGGTTGCCGTTGCTGTAGGCAAGTGCGGCAGAAATTGGCTCTGTGGAGAAATCAGCCGACCACATGGCGGCAAAGGAGGCGGCGAATACCGTCATCGGCAAAAGAGAAAGGGCCTTTTTGACCAGTATCCTGTCACGCACGTCGGTACGCCAATAGATGGCGTGTACGATCATAAACAGGGGGAGGGCATAGGCGGTATAAGAGAACCAGCCAAGCAGGGAATAGGCAATAGCGCTGCCAACCGTTCCCACATAATCCTTGAAAAGGAAGGCCGCTACAAAGAAAAGTGCTATGATTGCCAAAAGCACCGCCAGCACACTGTGCAGGCGGAGGGAGGGGTTGTAAAAGCCGGGATGCTTCTCTCGATAGGCGGCGCGTTGCTTCTTGCGCTCCTCCTTTTCCTTGCGACGTGCATCCTGCAGCTGCCGCCGTCTTGCAGATTCGGCAAGACGCTCCTCTTCCTTGCCGGAACGGGCATCGCGGCGTGCCTTTTGGGCACGGCGGCGGATCTCCTCGCCCTTTTCACGGGCCTCCAGCTCCTTTTGCTCAGCCTCGGCCTCAAGGCGCTTTTTGTCGGCCAGCTTCAGGCGGTTTTTGGCCTCTTGTTGCT
Source organism: Eubacteriales bacterium (assembly GCA_045655145.1). GTDB lineage: Bacteria > Bacillota > Clostridia > Oscillospirales > CAG-272 > UBA1740. Next base: position 1,109 of record JAZOOW010000145.1, read on the forward strand.
CACGTCTGGTCGGGGGTTTTTGTTGCATTGAACTTCTCCTTTATGACAACCTGCAAAAAACTGTAAACGACTCCATCATAATTGTTATTTACTATATAATACCAAACCGCCGAGGAAAAAACAAGGGCTTTTTTCAAAAAATGCAATTTTCATTTAGCATATACGGCAGAAGGAAAATTATGCGTATGGTATGAGCGGCTGTGCCCACATACGGATGTGCCTTGATTTTTCTTGCAAAAGCATACAAAATATGCTACAATAAGAAAAACGAAACAAGAGGTGACCGTTATGGAGCCCATTGCTTATATCCGCACGGATTTTCCAACAAAATTCGGCATTCCCCGTCAAGCAGGCATCGTTCCGTCGCTTGTGGGGCGGATCGTATTTTTACCCCCCTACCGCAATGCGGATGCCCTGCGCGGCATTGAGGGCTTTTCTCATTTGTGGCTTCTGTGGGAATTTTCAGAGGCAAAGCGAGAGGGCTGGTCACCCACCGTGCGGCCGCCCCGCCTTGGCGGAAACACGCGCATGGGGGTGTTTGCAACACGCTCTCCTTATCGGCCAAACCCCATCGGCCTGTCTTGCGTAACCCTTTTGGGGATAGAGGAGCGCGTGGGAGAGGGAAGTGTGCTGATCGTGGGCGGTGCTGATCTCATGGACGGAACCCCGATCTACGATATCAAGCCGTATCTGCCCGAAACCGATGCACACCCCGAGGCACGGGACGGGTTTGCGGGGCCTGTGTGGGGAAAACGGCTGGAGGTGGACTTCCGTGAGGAGCTTCTCGCCATGCTTCCGTCCCACGCAAGAGAGGGGGCGATCGATCTTTTAGGAGAGGATCCGCGCCCCTCATATCAGGATGACCCTGCGCGTATTTACGGCCTGCCGTATGCCGGCTTTGACATCCGTTTTTCGGTGTCGGACGGCGTTTTGACGGTCGTGGAGCTTGTGCCGCTTGCGTAGAAAATAAAAAAGATGCCGATCTGCCGATCGGCATCTTTTTTGTTGCATCAAAGGACATCATCACCATAGGTGATGGAGAGATCAAGCCCCTCCAGCTTGTTTACGCGGCGGTCATAGGTGAGCACGCCGTTGATCTCCTCCTCCACGTCGGATAGCTGTGTATATACCGTGGCGGAGAGCCCTTTTTCCACGGCAGGCAGGATCTCGTTGCGGTAGAGCTCCGCTACCGCGGCACGGAGTGCCTCGGCTGACCTGTACATGCGGTAACCGAACAGCTTACCCGGGGTAAACATATGTCCCTCGCATGGCAAGGAATATCCGCCAAACTCGCTCAGCACCACACAGCGCTTTTCACGGCGCGGCATGCGTAGCCTTTTGTAGTATACGTGGAGTGATTTCAGCTCAGAGGTATCCTTTCCTTGATCGTGCCAGCCGCTGACCGAATCATAATGACGCGTTGGGTCAATGGCGCGCAATTTTTCGGTCAGACTCTCACTCTCAAATTGCCCCCAGCCCTCGTTGAAAACGGTAAACAGGGCAAGAGAGGGTACGTTCTGAAAATACGTAACGGTATCCTCGGCAAAACGGATAAACTCCTCGCGGTCCTGTGCGCTCTCGCGGCGGAAGCGGCGGTAAGCGCGATCCCCCTTGTCCGAAAGATGAATACCCACAAACGGAAGTGCCGCCATGATCGGGAAGGAATAATCCGCACCGCCCGATACGATATCCTGCCAAACGAGAACGCCAAGGCGGTCACAGTGGTAGTAAAAGCGCATGGGATCTATCTTGATATGCTTGCGGATCATGTTCATTCCGAGCGATTTTACAGCCAGAATATCGTTGATCATCGCCTCATCGGAGGGGGGTGTCAGGCCGGACTCGGGGAAGTAGCCCTGGTCGAGAATGCCGTTATGGAAATACGGGCGGTTGTTGAGTGCAAGACGGGGTTTGCCGCCTTTGTCGGGCATGATCGAGAATTTGCGCATGCCGAAGTAGCTCTCCACACGGTCCTCGCCGCGGCGCAGGATCACGCGATACAGATGGGGATCCTCGGGTGACCACAAATGTGCATCGGGGATCGGGCAGGTCAGCTCTTTACCGCTTGCAGGAAAGAAGTTGTAACGGTTTCCGTCCACGACCGTGACAGAAACGCCGTCTACGGGAAAGGAAAAATGCACCGTGCCGGCATCAATATCGGGGGTGATCTTGACAGAGGGGATGTATTCCTCGGGGAGATATTCAAGCCAAACGGTCTGCCAGATACCGGATTGCGGTGTATACCAGATACCGCCGGGCGTGAGCGTTTGCTTGCCGCGCGGCTGGCCGCCCGCATCGGTCGGATCGGTCACCGTCAGCGCAAGCTCGTTTTCGCCCTCATGCACGTATGCAGTGATGTCAAAGGAAAAGGGAAGGTATCCACCACGGTGCTCGCCGACCGGAACGCCGTTGACCAAAACCGTAGCCTCATAGTCTACCGCATCAAAATGCAGGAGAAGATGAGAGGGGATATGCTCTACCGAAAAGCTGCGGCGGTAGTAAAGAACCTCATTCGGCTGCAGAACGCGCAAAACGCCGCTTGCCGAAAACTCGGGTGAGAAGGGAACGGTGATCTTACCGTCATAGTCGGAAAGCAGATCTCCCGCCTTACGGATCGCATAGTCCCACACACCGTTCAGAATTTGAAAATCGTCACGCGCAAACTGGGGGCGCGGCTGCTCGGAGAGAGGGATGTCCTGCGCGGGGGCATATGGGGTAGAGAGCGCGCATACATCCGCGCGCTCGCGGTAGATTTTTTGCTTTTTATTCATGAGGGCTCCTTTTTCCGTTATCATGAAAAAGCCTCGGAGGGACTCCAAGGCTTTTTTGTGTTTTTATGATGATCAGTGGTGCCGCTTGCCCGTTGTGCGGAACTGGACGACGAGGCAGAGGATAATCAAGAGGATGCACACCACCGTTTCGATCAGGATGTTGGAGGTCATGTTGATGGCAACCATAGCAGAAACGCCGGAGATCATGCCGCCGGCAGTACCCGTGGTGATGATCATAACAGGGCGTGTCAGCTTGAGGGCGATGACACCAACAAGCAGGGCAACGAGGATACGCGCGATCATATACTTCATATCGTTTTCCTCGGCGTAGATCTGGTCAACCAGGAGGTTGAAGGGCTGGAAGCCACTGAGGAAGAAGAAGGCTCCTGCGGCAGAGGCGAGGAAAATACCGGCATTGATCAGCTTGTTTGCAATGAAAGCAATGACGACAGCACAGATGACATCTACAAGGATCGGAATATACTCGGGCGATGCTTCGGGAAGCAAGGGCTCGATAAAGGTGTAGATGGTAGAGCCGAGCACCCAGCCAGCACCAAGACCGCCAACAAAAATAGCAAGGCGGAACAGACGGTATCCGAACATGCCGAAAAGAAGTGCCGCGACGGCAACGATGATGAGAACAAAGGTATCGTAACCACCGAGCAGGGCGTTGACATCCTCAATGCTGGTGATGTGGAGCAGGGAGTCGATCATTGCACCGGCATCCTCTCCGATCAGATCACCGGCACCCTCTATCAGGTCACCAGCCGAAGGTGCATTGGCAGACAGCGGTAAGGTCATAAGAGTCAAAAGAAGAAATACGCATAAAAGGGCTGTCAATCTGCGTGTTGAAAGAATGGGTTTCATAAGTACCTCCTTGTCGGTTACGGAACAAAACTAGTATTTACAGTGAATACTTTATTATTATATCACTTTCCTGTAATCTTGTCAAGCGTCTTTCCCTTGTTTTCTCCTTTTTTCGACGGTGATGCCGTTTGTTTGCGTTTTTCCGCAGCCGCTTTTGAATGATACCTGCTCCCTTCAAAATGAAGCAGTGCCTTTTCCGAAAAGACATGTTTTTGAAAATTCTCTTGACAAAATTGATACGGTTTGATAAAATAAAGAAAAGCGATGAAGGAAACAGGTAGCACGATCCAACTTCCGACAGAGAGTACCCGGTGGCTGAGAGGGGCGGGGAGCGTTTGTGTGAGTACATTCCGGAGCTGTATATCCGAGGCTTTGCGGTAGGGTATGCCGGGGGCGCCCGTTAGCGCGCGGCGGTGTAGAGCACCGCGTAAGGCTCTGTCTGTGAGGAGAGGGCGAAGAAAGGTGGTAACACGGTCCGTCCGTCCTTTTGTAGGGGCGGCTTTTTCTTTTGCAAAAATTAAAATACAGGAGATACAAACATGACTTGCTATGACGAATTGGTGGCGCGCGGTTTGATCGCGCAGGTGACCGATGAAAAGGAGATCCGCGACCTTGTCAATGAGGGGCGTGCGGTGTTCTACATCGGCTTTGATCCTACGGCAGACAGCCTGCACGTGGGGCATTTTATGGCACTTTGCCTGATGAAGCGTCTGCAAATGGCAGGCAACCGTCCCATTGCCCTGATCGGCGGCGGAACGGCCTATATCGGCGATCCCTCGGGCAGAACCGACATGCGCTCGATGATGACGGCCGAAACCATTGCCCATAACTGCGAATGCTTCAAAAAGCAGATGGAGCGCTTTATCGATTTCGGAGAGGGTAAGGCGATCATGGTAAACAATGCCGATTGGCTGCTTTCTCTCAATTATGTGGAGCTTCTGCGCGAGGTGGGGGCGTGCTTCAGCGTCAACCGGATGCTCTCGGCAGAATGCTACAAGCAACGCATGGAGCGCGGCCTTTCCTTCCTTGAGTTCAACTACATGATCATGCAGTCCTATGATTTCTATTATATGTTCCAAAAGTACGGCTGTAACATGCAGTTCGGCGGTGACGACCAGTGGTCTAACATGCTCGGCGGAACCGAGCTGATCCGCCGCAAGCTTGGCAAGGATGCCTATGCCATGACCATCAATCTGCTTCTCAATTCTGAGGGAAAGAAGATGGGCAAGACCGCCAAGGGTGCCGTGTGCCTGGATGCCGCCAAGACCTCGCCCTATGAGTTTTATCAATATTGGCGCAATGTTGCTGACAGCGATGTCATGAAATGTCTGCGCATGCTGACCTTCCTGCCGCTTGAGGAGATCGAGGCTATGGCGGATTGGGAGGGAACCGCACGGATCAATGAGGCCAAGGAGATCCTCGCATACGAGCTGACAAAGCTGGTGCACGGTGCCGCAGAGGCAGATGCCGCACAGGCAGCCGCGCGGGCGATCTTTTCTGTCGGTGATATGGCGGATATGCCGACCGTGATGATCACAGAGAGCGATCTTACCGACGGCGCGGCCGATGTCCTGACGCTTCTCGTCAAGGGCGGACTCGTCCCCTCGCGCTCCGAGGCGCGCCGTGCGGTAGAGCAGGGCGGCGTTACGGTAGACGGTGAGAAGATCACGGATACGCGTGCCTCCTATACCGCAGAGGCCTTGCGTGCAGGTGTTGTTCTGCGCCGGGGCAAAAAAAGCTATAAAAAGGTCCAGCTTTCCTGATCGCAGGAAAGCAGATAAAAACGGAGGCGTGATGCCTCCGTTTTTTGTGTCGAAAAAAGTGTTTTTTTGATGAATGCCCCCACCCGTGTGGCCTGAAACGCCAATTTCCTGGTAAAAAGTGATGAAAAATGCGATGCATTTTTGTGTAGTATTCATAAAGATAGGGAAACAAGAAAAAAAGTCTTGCATTGTTTTCTTCAAAATGTTATAATGAACTTAATAGCCGCCGCGCGCCTGCGTGCGCCGCGTTAAACTATAATTTATGACAAAGTGAGGGAAACGTATGAAGAACCACCGCCATCTTTCGGTAAGGCTCCTCGCGTTCCTTCTTGTCACCGTCATGCTGGTAACAGCAGCCTCGGTCGGCGTTTCTGCGCTGGTTGGGGATGCCGCGCCTGCGGGATCGGACGGCAAGAATGCATTCGTCGAGCTTACGTACGATGAAACTACCAAAACCTTCTCGCTCCTTTTTGATGCAGAGCGCTTTGACGTGCTTGCGGAAAAGGGGGCCTCTGTCAGCACAGAGGATATTCGTGCACTTCTGCCGGAGGGCTTGGTCGCGGCTGTAGAAGCGCGCGATATGGGTGCCATCCTGTCCGCCTTGGGCATTGACACGGCAGAGCTGCTTGATGCCGCGCTCCTTGAGTCGGTGATGGGCGAGGAGATGATCGCGCTCATGTTTGAGAAGTATGTGACGCTGCCGCTGCTTCTTGAGGTCATGTCGCATGAGGAGCTGCTTTCGGCGGTGGACACGGAAAAGGCCTTTGCCGATCTTGATTACGAGGCAGTTAAGGGGCTTCTTACCGATGACATGGCCAAGAAGCTGGTGGATGATGAAACCGTTGGTAAGCTGCTCGCCGATCCTGCCGTACGCAACGCACTTCTGACCGACGCCGTGATACGCGCGCTGGCAACACCGGCACTTGTTGAGCAGCTATGTGCAGATCTTGACCCTGCTACGGTCTTGACACAGCAATCTCTTGTAGACCTTGTGGGAGAGGCCAATGCGGCCCTGATCCTTGCGGATGGGAAGGCCGATTTTTCCGAGGTGTTTACATATACCACGGTTGCTGACTTCTTTGCCAAGGTCATGTCCCCCCTCGCCATGATCGAAAAGATCGGGGAGGACAAGGCGATCGCCACCCTGCGCGCGACCTATACGAATGAGCAGCTCATCGACAAGCTGGGCGTTCCGCTGATCGTAGAAACGATCGGCGCGCAAAAGCTGCTTTCCTACGTGGATATCACGGCAGTCCTTGCAGAAATCCCCGATAAGCAGCTGATCGAGCTCGTCGATATGGGTGCTGTCATTGAGAACACTGCGCTCTCCGTGCTTTTCTCGCATATTTCGGCAGGTGAGCTCGTGAGCAAGATCGTCCCTGCTTTGCAAGGCTTTTTGATCGAGCAGGTTTCTCTCATTACCTTAAACGGAACAGATATTTACAGCGACGGTAAGATCCACTTCGCTACGATGGTGGAGGCGATCCTTTCCGGAACCGCATCTCTTGCGGATTTTGCCGCCTCTGACAGTGCATACCTTGCCGAGTATGCCTTGGTTGCAAAAACGGCCAAGGAGGACATCTCTCTCAATTTGAAGATCGGCTTCCGTGGGGACACTGCCGGCGTAAAGACGCTGCTTGCGAAGATCTCCACACGCTTTGATGTTGCTTATGAAAACGGTGTCCTTTCTCTCTATGCAGATGCCGGAAGCAGCATCAGTGCTATGTATGCAAATCTCCTTGCCTCGGAAACTGCCGATGAGGCACTGAAGCAGAAGGTCATCACGCTCTTTGTTGCATCCGGTGATGAGCTTCGTGAGCTTTTTGAGGGAACAACGGCTGAGGAGCTTTTGGAGGTCCTCAGCTATGCACCGCAGGGCTCTGTGCTCCATCGCATTTATACTTATCTTGACGGAAAAGCCGATGCCGCCGCACGCATTAACGCCATTAAGGACCGCGTAATCGGTAGCAGCTTCTACCGTGAGCACAGCCTCTCCTTCTATAATCTGTACGAGCGCATCATGCGCGAGTCGCTTGCCGCATGGAGCACGGAGGCAGGTGTCTTTGAGGCCGATGAGACTTACACCTTCGACATGGTATCCTTCTTGGCGAACAGTTTTGAGAGCTTGCGAGATATCGCCGCTATTTGTGACGATCGCACACTCACCGTGACCGTGGATCTTCATCTTGAGCTCGCAGGCTTGAATCAGCTACACATCGTGGATGAGGACGGTCAGGAGAAGCTTGCTTACGTTCTTCCCACAGGGGCAGATCTCTCCTATGTTCTTCAGCGTCCCGAGGTAAAAGCACTTGGCATATCCACATGGACCTTTGACGGCAGTGAGGAGGCTACCGCCATGCCGGCCGACAATGCAATTCTTTCTCCTCTTGGGACGTATACGGTAACCTTCTATGAGGAAAACGGTGCGGTTGCCGAGATATTTGTTCTCCCCAATTCCGAGGTCTTTGATAAGGAAAACGCCCCCGCCCTTCCCCAAAAGGAGCACTACACGGCGGTGTGGGGGTATGAGCAGGATGGCCGTAATATCAAGGTAAGACCTCTTTATACACCGATTGACTATCAGATCACCTTTGCGATCCTGCAAAACGGAGAATACGTATTCTACGCCACCCGTACTTATAATATTGAAACAGAAGCCATTGAGGAGCCGATTCCGCCTGCGCGTGTCGGGTATACCGCTACATGGGAATATGACCTCTCTCTCCTTACCGATATTGAGGCAACCATTCAGTATACGCCCATTGTGTATACCGCGACCTTTACCGATCTGCTCGGTAATACGCTTGCTACACGCACCTTTACTGTTGAAGATGACGTCATCCCCGTACCCGATGAGCTTCCCTCGCTTTCGGGCTACACCTTCGCATGGCCGACAGTTTCCGTGCCTGCAGATCCCACGGATGTGACGATCAAGGTGGTATGCACCCCCATCGTTTACTATGTCATCTGTACTGTTGACGGCAAGGAATATGCCCGTGTGCCTTACACAGTAGCGGATACGGCTGTTGTCCTTCCCGCCGTTCCCGAGCGTATGGGATATGTTGGCACATGGAGTAGCTATGAGCTGGGTACGGCCAATGTATCGGTCAATGCCGTATATACGGCAAGAGCCTGCGATTACGGCGGAGAGGAAAGCGGCATCTTTGGAGATGCCCCCGCGATCCCCGAAAAGAAGGGCTACACGGCAGAATGGAGCTACACGCTCAATGCAGACGGCACCATGACCGCGCGCCCGATCTATACACCCATTGTATACGAGGCCACCATTGACCTTGGCGAGCTTGGAACCGGGAATTACACCGTGTCCTTTGATGCAACCGATAATCTTGCGCTCTTGATCCGCGAGAAGATCGAGGAGCTGATCGCAAGCAACGTCTTGAGCGAGAAGCCCGGATATATGATCGCTTATACGATCAATAAAGGGGCTACCGTCCGTCTTTCTGTTACGCCTGTTGCCGAGAGCAGCAAGTACTATGAAAATGTAACCGTAACACTCTCGTATGAGCCTATTGAATATGAGGCGCTTGTCAAGGTGGACGGTATCGTCATTGAGCGTGTCCCCTATACAGTCGAAACAAGCACGCTCCTTCCCTCGGTCACGCTTCCCGCAAAGGTGGGCTATGATGCCAAATGGTCGGCCTTTACCGCAAGCATCGGCGGTACCGAGATCAATGCCATCTATACGCCGATCACGTATACGGCCACCTTTGTGGTTGACGGCGAGGTCGTATCCACGCAAAGCTTTACCGTAGAAACCGAGCGGCTGCAAAGTGTTGCGATTCCTGAAAAGGGTGGCTATCACGGAAGATGGCCTGCATATACACTGGAGGCGGCCGACCTGCGCATCGAGGCGATCTACACAGCAACCCCTGCCGCTATTCTTTACAGTCCTGTATTCTGGATCGCAGCTGTCCTTGCTGTTGCCGCAATCTTCCTCCTTCTCGTTGTGATCCTTCGCAAAAAGAAGAAGGATGACGGTGGTGATGATCAGGGCCCCGCGCCTGCTCCGACAGATGACAGCGACCGTGATGCCGCAGAGCTGCCTGCCGTCGAGGAACCCATTGTTGAGGAGCCTGCCGTTGAGGCACCCGTCGTAGAGGTGCCCGTCGTAGACGAGCTTGCTGCCGAAGAACCTATTGTCGAAGAACCCGTTGTTGCGGAGCCCGTTGCCGAGGCACCTGCACCCAAGCCGATCAAAAAGATCATTGTGCCGGAGGGAGAGCGTTCTTCTGCCGTAGCACAGGCACTGTCTACCCTGCATCAGGATACAGCGGATGACGATATGTCCACGATGCTGGTCATGCCCGACGGCCGTCATGTTTTGATCAAGTACCGCAAGAGCTTCCGCGCCAGAATGATCCAGTCCTGCGATGAAGCAAAGTCCTATTATTCTGAGGTGAAGAACTACCTGCTCTCCTTTGACGGCGTAGCCGCCTCGGACAGCTGGAACTATGAAAGCTTTGCTAACGGGCGCAAGCAGATCGCCAAGATCAACGTATCTGGCAAGACGGTTGTCGTGTTTTTAGCATTGGAGCCTGCCACGCTTGAGGGCTCCAAGTACAAGTACGATGATGTCGGTGCCAGAAAGCGCTTTGAAAAGACACCTGTGAAGATCAAGGTGCGTTCTCCCCGTTCTCTCAAGTGGGGCAAGGAATTGATCGACATGACAATGGAGGCAAACGGTCGTCCGTTCATTGCCCTCAGTGAAGAAAATTACATGGATCCTTACGAGGAAAAAGAGCCGCTGATCGCCCGTGATCTCATCCAGATCATGGCAAAGGATGTGGCTACGGGTGCTAAGGTCGATGAGGAGGAGATCGTCAACCTGATCGAAAACGGCGCACGGATCGAGCATTCCGCAGAGGGACATGCTTCCTTGACCGATAACGCCGAGAGTGAGGAGATCATCATTCCTACGCTGGAGGATGTTACGGTAGAGGAGGCCGCCGTAATGGTGGCAGACGATTATGCGGAAACACATATTCTTCATGATCACAGCGTAGCGCATAAGGGAAAGCTGGCGATCATCAACATCGATACGCTGAATGCGGCGTATGAGAGCGGTGGCATCGTCACCCTGTCCTCTCTGATCGAGAAGGGGCTTCTGCCGAAGAGTGCAGGCCGCTTGAAGGTGCTTGCGCGCGGACACCTTACCAAGGCTCTGCGTGTTGAGGCTGATGCGTATTCCCTCCATGCTGTCAAGATGATCCTCCTGACAGGCGGAACGCCTATCCTCTTGGATTAACACAAAACAAAAAATAACCGGACTGCGGGCCCGGGATTTTTTGTTGTTATAACGCAGGTGTCGGATG
>JAZOOW010000146.1:0-2230 GCA_045655145.1 Eubacteriales bacterium
TTTTCTCTTGACAAAATGCGTGATATAAGCTACAATAAATAGGAAAGAAAATTGCCCTTTGCGCTATGCCGCGCAGAGAAAGCAACCAAGAAGAACCTCTCCCCACAGAAAGGACATCCATGACCGTTACTGAATTTTTTGATAAGCTCCTTCACGCGCTGCTCCATGCAGGGGAGGAAACCCTGCTCCTCCTCCCGTTTCTCTACCTCACGTATCTCTTCATGGAGTTTCTTGAGCATCGGGCAGGGGAGCGTGTAGAAAATACCATCCGCCGCGCAGGACGTGTCGGCCCCCTTGTGGGGGCTACGCTCGGCATTCTGCCGCAATGCGGATTTTCGGCCGCCGCCGCAGGACTTTATGCGGGGCGCGTCATCACGGCAGGCACGCTTGTTGCTGTCTTTCTCTCCACCTCGGATGAGATGCTCCCCCTTCTGATTGCAGGGCGCGTTCCGCTCCCCAATGCGCTGGCACTTGTTGCGGTGAAGGCACTCATTGCCGCCACCCTCGGATTCCTTTTTGATCTCTTCTTCCGCCACCACCACGGGCATGAGGAGCATGATGCCCATGACCATGTGGACGAGCTTTGCCGCCGTGAGGGCTGTCATTGCGAGGGGAAGAGCATCTTCCTCGCCGCGCTGACGCACACCCTGCAGGTCGCGCTCTTCATTTTTGCCGCATCCTTTGCGCTGGGACTCCTCATTGAGCTGGTCGGTGAGGAAAATATTGCATTCTTCGTCCGTGATCTGCCCATTCTCGGAACACTCCTTGCCGCCCTCGTCGGCATGATCCCCAACTGTGCTGCCTCGGTCGTCCTGACAGAGCTGTATCTCGGCGGTGCGCTGTCGCTCGGCAGTCTGCTCGCGGGGCTTCTCGTCGGTGCAGGCGTTGGTATCCTCGTTCTGTTCCGCACCAACCGCCACCTGCGTGAGAATTTGATGATCCTCGGCTTTTCCTACGCCGCCGCCGTGCTTGTCGGTATCCTTGCCGATCTTGTAGGGCTTGCCGCCCTTCTCGGCCTTTGAGTGTGGAAGGAGCCGCCATGACAGAAAAGCTTTATGACCGTGATGCATACCTCACTACCTTTACCGCCACCGTGCTCGCCTGTGAAAAAAGAGGGGACGGCTATGCCGTGCTTCTTGATAAAACCGCCTTTTTCCCCGAGGGAGGGGGGCAGTTTGGGGACGTTGGCACGCTGGACGGGGTGGCCGTTACGGATACGCAAATAGAAGGGGATCTCATCCTGCACACGACACACGCCCCCCTTGAATTAGGGAAAACCGTCACGGGGACGGTGGATTTTGCCACACGCTTTGACCGCATGCAAAGCCACAGTGCGGAGCATATCGTGTCGGGGCTTGTACACCGCCTTTACGGACTTGACAACGTAGGCTTCCACCTTGGGAACGAGGAAACCACGCTGGATTTTAACGGCGTGCTTGACCGCGCCGACCTTGACCGCGTGGAGGATCTGGCCAACGAGGCGGTCTTTCGCAATTTACCCATCACCGTTACCTACCCGACCGCCGACGAGCTTGCCGCCCTCGATTACCGTTCCAAAAAGGAGCTTACGGGCGATGTGCGGATCGTAGCGGTAGAAGGCTATGATGTCTGTGCCTGCTGTGCGCCGCACGTGGCGCGCACGGGGGAGATCGGCATCATTAAGCTGCTTGATTTCATTCATTATAAGGGTGGTGTGCGTATTCGCCTTTTGGCGGGCGCGCGCGCCCTGTGCGATTATCGTCTGAAATTCCGTGAGATCGCGACGATCTCCCGCGCCTGTGCCGTGCCGCAGGAGGAGGCCGCCGCCGGTGTCGACCGCCTTCTTGCCGAGCTTTCCGAGCGCAAGCAGGCGGCGGCCGCGCTCCTCCGTGAAAACGTGGAGCTCCGCGCCGCGACACTCGCGCCGAATGAGGGGGGCAATATTCTCACCGTGATCACATCATCTGATCCGATCGCGCTCCGCAATACCGCCCTTGCAGCCGCGCCCCGTGCGCCGCAGGGTGCCGCCGTGGTGCTCTATGGGAACGATGCTGATGGATACCGCTTCGCCATCGCCGCCGAGGCGTTGCCTCTCCGTGCGCTTGCGCGCACGCTGACCGCCGCACTCGGCGGTCGCGGCGGCGGAACCGACCTCCTCATACAGGGCGTGTTCTCCGCACCGCTTGCTACCGTCACCGCGTATTTTGAAAAGCCTCTCGCTTGAGTGGGAAAAAACAAAAAAGTCCGTTTC
>JAZOOW010000147.1:0-3819 GCA_045655145.1 Eubacteriales bacterium
CTCGTCCGTCCGAGCTTCGTGCTTGGCGGCCGCGCTATGCAGATCGTTGCCAACGAGAGCCAGCTCCGCCATTACCTCAAGACCGCCGTTGAGATCGACGAGGACAAGCCCGTGCTTGTAGATAAGTACATCATCGGCAAGGAGGTAGAGGTAGATGCCATCTGTGACGGCCGCGACGTGTTTGTACCCGGCATCATGGAGCTTGTCGAGCGCACGGGCATCCACTCGGGTGACTCGATCAGCGTGTATCCCACCTTCAGCATCTCAAACAAGGTCAAGGGCATCATCCTGCAATACGCCAAAAAGCTCGGTCTTGGTATCGGCATCGTTGGTCTTTACAACATTCAGTTCATCGTGGATAAGGACGAGAACGTCTTTATCATCGAGGTCAACCCCCGTTCCTCTCGCACCGTGCCCTTCCTCTCTAAGGCCACGGGATACAGCCTTGCGGATATTGCCACCGAGGTCATCCTCGGCAAGTCGCTCAAGGAGCAGGGCATCTTTGACATCTACCCCACCGAGAAGAACAGATGGTACGTTAAGGTTCCCGTGTTCTCCTTTAATAAGATCCGCGGCCTTGATGCCTACCTCTCGCCTGAAATGAAGTCCACGGGTGAGGCCATCGGCTATGATGACCGCCTCAACCGCGCCCTTTATAAGGCCCTCCAGGCATCGGGCATGCACCTGCAAAACTACGGCACCGTCTTTGCTACCATCGCGGATAAGGACAAGGAGGAGGCACTTCCTCTCATCCGCCGCTTCTACAACCTCGGCTTCAATATCGAGGCAACGGCAGGCACGGCCAAATTCTTAAAGGAAAACGGCATCCGCACGCACGTCCTTAAAAAGCTGAGTGACGGCAGTGAGGAGATCCGTGACTCCATCCGTCAGGGACATATCGCGTACGTCATCAACACAAGTGATGTCGCCTCCGCAGGGCAGATGAGCGACGGCCACGAGATCCGTAAATATGCCACCGAGAGCAACGTGACCATCTTTACCTCGCTGGATACCGTCAAGGTACTCCTCGATGTTCTTGACGAAACCACACTCCGCATTTCCACCATTGATGCATAAGGAGGGCGCATGAAGCAGAGTGTTTTTGAGGTCCTCTCCAACCGCCCCCTGACCGAGAGTGTGTATGAAATGCGTCTTGTGGGCGATACCTCGGCCATCACGGCACCCGGGCAGTTTGTGAATATCCGTCTTGACGGACTTTACCTGCGCCGCCCCATCTCGGTCTGTGACTGCACGGAGGGAGAGCTGACGCTGGTCTATAAGGTCGTCGGGAAGGGAACCGAAAGGATGAGCCGTATGCAATCGGGCACGCTCGATATTCTGACAGGGCTTGGCAATGGCTACGATCTAACTCCGTCGGGAGATAGACCGCTTCTTCTCGGCGGCGGCGTTGGCGTGCCCCCTCTCTACCTGCTTGCCAAGCAGCTTCTCGCAAAGGGCAAGAAGGCTTCGGTCATCCTCGGCTTCAACCGCCGTGAGGAGATCTTTTATGAAAAAGAGTTTGCCGCCCTCGGTGCGCAGGTCACCGTCTGCACCGCAGACGGAAGCTACGGCACGCGTGGCTTTGTGACCGACGCCATGAAGGATATGGACTATTCCTACTTCTACACCTGCGGCCCCGAGCCGATGCTGCGCGCCGTCTTTGCGACAAGTAAAACAGAGGGCCAGCTCAGCTTTGAGGAGCGCATGGGCTGCGGCTTCGGTGCCTGCATGGGCTGCAGCTGCAAGACGGTCACGGGGAACAAGCGCATCTGTAAGGAAGGCCCCGTGCTCAAAAAGGAGGAGATCCTATGGAAAGATTAAAGGTAAGCCTGTGCGGCATCGAGATGGATAACCCCATCATCCCCGCCAGTGGCACCTTTGGCTACGGCTATGAGTTTGCCGAGCTTTATGACATCAATATGCTGGGTACGTTTTCCTTCAAGGGAACGACACGGGATGCGCGCTTCGGCAATCCCACGCCGCGCATTGCGGAATGCACGGCCGGCATGATCAACGCCGTCGGGCTTCAAAATCCCGGTGTTGAGCGCGTGATCTCCGAGGAGCTTCCCAAGATGCGAGAGCGCTTTCACAAAAAGGTCATGGCCAATGTGTCGGGTTTTTCTGTGGAGGATTACGCCTATACCGTTGAAAGATTGGATAGCTGTGAGGAGATCGGCTGGTTTGAGGTCAACGTCAGCTGTCCGAACGTCCACGGCGGCGGCATGAGCTTTGGTACATCCCCCGATGCGGCGGCCGAGGTTACCCGTGCCGTGCGTGCCGTGACCAAAAAGCCGCTTCTCATCAAGCTTTCTCCCAACGTGACGGATATTGCCAGCATCGCCAAGGCCTGTGAGGATGCAGGTGCGGACGGCATCTCGCTGATCAATACGCTTCTCGGCATGCGCATCGATCTCGGCACGCGACGTCCCGTGATCGCCAATAAAATGGGCGGATTTTCGGGCGCGGCCATCTTTCCTGTGGCTGTGCGGATGGTCTATCAGGTCGCACACGCCGTAGGCATTCCCGTCGTCGGCATGGGCGGTGTTTCGAGTGCCGAGGATGTCATTGAGATGATGCTGGCAGGTGCCACCGCCGTTGAGGTGGGCGCGGCAAACCTCGTCGATCCCTTTGCTTGCCGCAACATCATTGAGGAACTGCCCTCTGTGATGGATAAATACCGTATTCACTCACTCAAAGAAATTATCGGAGGTGTTCAGTAATGGGAAAAGACGTGATCATTGCCTGTGACTTTGACAGCGCGGAGAAGACCTTTGCATTTCTCGATCAGTTCGTGGGCAGAAAGCCGTTCGTCAAGATCGGCATGGAGCTTTACTACGCAGAGGGGCCGAGCATCGTGCGCGAGATCAAGCGCCGCGGCCACAAGATCTTTCTGGATCTGAAGCTGCACGACATCCCCAATACCGTAAAAAAATCCATGGCGGTCCTCTCCCGTCTGGATGTGGACATGACCAACCTGCACGCGGCAGGCACGGGCCGCATGATGGAGGCCGCCATTGAGGGGCTGACGCGCCCCGACGGCACGCGCCCGATGCTGATTGCCGTTACTCAGCTGACCTCCACCGATGAGGAAACAATGAAGCGTGATCTTCTGATCGATGCTCCGATTGCCGATGTTGTCATGCACTACGCACACAATGCGAAGCTGGCAGGCCTTGACGGCGTTGTCTGCTCACCGCTGGAGGCAGGCGGCGTGCATGAGCGTTGCGGCAAGGATTTTATCACCGTTACGCCGGGTGTTCGCTTTGCCGACGGTGATGTGGGCGACCAGAAGCGTGTAATGACACCGGCTGAGGCAAAGCGCATCGGCTCGGATTACATCGTGGTCGGCCGTCCCATCACCGCCGCAGAAGATCCCGTTGCCGCATACGGAAGATGCATTCGTGAATTTGTAGACTGACCCCGAGATTTTTTGATAGGAGGACAAACCTGTGAACAACATTGAAAAACTGATTGCCAAGGATCTGCTTTCCATTAAGGCCGTATTTTTCCGTCCCGAGGAGCCCTTTACCTGGGCCAGCGGCATCAAAAGCCCTGTTTACTGTGACAACCGTCTGACGCTGACCGCACCTGCCGTTCGCTCGGACGTGGAGAATGCACTCGCAGAAACCATCCGCGCAAGCTATCCCGAGGTCGAGGTGCTGATGGGCACCTCCACCGCAGGCATTGCTCACGCCGCCATTACGGCGCACATCATGGGGCTTCCTATGGGCTATGTTCGCTCGGGAGCCAAGGATCACGGCAGACAGAACCAGATCGAGGGCCGTCTTGAGCCAGGCCAGAAGGTGGTCGTCGTGGAGG
>JAZOOW010000148.1:0-11990 GCA_045655145.1 Eubacteriales bacterium
TGCGAGCATCGCATTTGACCGGTCAAATGCATTATGGGCTAAGCCCAAGCCCTTATAACAAACAGAAAGAGAGAACAAAGCAGTTATTGCCGAGTTCTCTCTTTTCTCTGTCTGTGAAGTTTTTGCTATCGCAAAAGTGAAGTTGCTACGCAGTGGAGTTTGTGATATACACAAGTGAAGTTAAGTTTGCCCATCACTTCGCCGTCAGGCGAAACTTCACTCACAAAGTGAACTTCACTATCGAAGATAACTTCACTTGCCCGAAGGGCAAACTTAGTTAGCGTGATTTGTCCGATAAGGACATCACGCTATCGGTTGGGTGCTTTTTCACTAGGTGTAATCATCATTGTGTGCACAAGAAAAAGCTCTTTTTGAAAAACTCCCCACTTTTTTCAAAAAAAGTGTTTACAAAATAGAGGTTTTGCGATAGAATATAATAAATACTATATATCTGTAATAGACACAGCGGAGGAATGTATGAACGAACAGAAAAAACCGACCTATCGCCGCGTTCTCCTGAAGCTTTCGGGGGAGGCACTTTCTGCAGGTGGGGACGGCATTCTCAATACGGATTTTCTTTCCCGCGTTGGCACCGTTTTGAAGGCCTGCCTCGCCGCAGGCGTTGAGGTAGGCGTGATCGTGGGCGCGGGCAACATCTGGCGCGGCAGACAGGGCAAGGACATGGATCCCGCCCTTGCAGACCATATGGGTATGCTGGCAACCGCCATCAACGCACTCGCGCTTCAGGATGCGTTTTGTCATGCGGGCATTGATGCGCGTGCCATGACTGCCGTTCCGATGGAGGCCTTTGCAGAAACCTACACCCGTGAGCGTGCGATCCACCACCTTGAAAAGGGAAGAGTGGTCATCTTCGGATGCGGTCTTGGGCTTCCGTTCTTCTCCACCGATACCGCCGCCGCTCTGCGTGCGGCCGAGATAGAAGCGGATGTGATCCTGATGGCTAAAAATATCGACGGTGTGTATACTGCCGATCCCCGTCTGGATCCCACTGCCGTGAGGCTCGATGAGATCTCTTATAAGGAGGTCATTTGGAAGGGGCTTGGTGCCATTGATCTGACGGCTGCTTCCTTCTGCATGGAAAAGCACATTCCCGCGCTTGTCTTTGGTCTGCACGATCCCGAAAACATCCTCCGCGCCGTGATGGGTGAGAAAATGGGCACCCTGCTCACATATTGATCGATAACGAAGGAACAATCACATAAAAGGAGTAAAGCTATGAAGTTTGATACCAAGCCCTATGAGGAAAAAATGAAGAAGGCTGTCAGCGTGTACGAGGAAAACCTCTCCACGATGCGTGCAGGCCGTGCTAACCCCAATGCGCTTTCCAAAATTACGGTTGATTATTACGGCACCCCCACACCGATCACGGGTGTGGCCGCTATCAGTGTTTCGGATGCACGCACCCTGACGGTTCAGCCGTGGGACGCTTCTACCGTTAAGGAGATCGAAAGAGCCATTCTTGCCTCCGATCTCGGTATTACGCCGCAAAATGACGGCCGTACCATCCGCCTGATCTTCCCCCAGCCGACCGAGGAGCGCCGCCGCGAGATGACAAAGCAGATCGCCAAGATGGGTGAGGATGCTAAGGTTGCCGTCCGCAATCTGCGCCGTGACGCCAATGATAAGATCAAGGATATGAAGAAAAAGAGCGAGATGACCGAGGATGAGGCCAAGGCCGGTGAAAAGGCCTCTCAGGATCTCACGGATAAGTACATTAAGGAGATCGATAAGGTCACCGAGGCCAAGAATAAAGAGATCATGGAGATCTGATAGGAGAGGCGTATGTGGCCGTTTCGGAAAAAAGAGAATAAAGAAATCAGTGCTCCGGCGGATTTTTCGGATAAGCTTGCGCATGTTGCCTTTATTATGGACGGCAACGGCCGCTGGGCGCAAAAGCGCGGTCTGCCGCGCGAGGCGGGGCATGCACGCGGGGCGGAGAATTTTCGCCGTGTGATCAACTTTTGCCATGATATCGGGATCCGTACGGTTACCTTTTATGCCTTTTCTACGGAAAACTGGTCGCGTCCGCAAAGAGAAGTGGATGGGATCATGAGCATTCTTGAGGAGTTCCTTGACGAGGAGCTCGTCAAGATGCAGGAGCGCAATGTGCGGGTGGTGTTTCTCGGCGATAAGGCACCGCTTCGCCCCTCCCTGCGTGAGAAGGCCGAGCGTATTGAAGCACTCACGAAGGATATGTACTATCATTTGAACATTGCGCTGAATTACGGCGGTCGGGATGAGATCCTGCGCGCCTGCAATACCTGCCTTGCAGAGGGCAAGACAACGGTAACGGAGGAGGACTTCCGCGCGGCCCTGTTTACCGCCGCGTCGCCCGATCCGGATCTTGTTATCCGTACAGGCGGTGATTACCGTATTTCCAATTTTCTGCTTTGGCAGTCCGCTTATGCGGAATACTATTTTACAAAAACGCTTTGGCCCGATCTTTCCGAGGAGGAGATCCTCACGGCACTTCGGGAGTTTTGCGGCCGCCACCGTCGCTTCGGCGGTCTTGGGAAATAGCTTTTAGCCCGTCTGCATGCTCTTTGCCGCACACGGGCGGCGGCCCGACTGCTCTTTTCGCCGTCGGGCTATTTACTGTTTTGAAAGGAAATGCTATGAAGCAAAGATTGATCACAACAGGCATTCTTTTGTGCGTGCTTGTACCCGTCCTTCTGTTTTCGGGAACGGTTCTGTTTCCCATCGTAGCGACACTGTTTTGTGCGATCGCGATCTACGAGATGTTGGGATGCCTTGGTACACGCAAGTCGCCGGCTCTCGCTATATCGGCTCTTTTGATGTCGGGGGCACCGCTTCTTCTCTTGACGCTCGTGGAGGTGCGTGCGGATCTGACGCTTGGGACAATTACGTCGCATAATCGCATGCTCTTTCTTTTGCTCCTGGCGGCTCTTTTTGTCCTGTTTATGTTCTATCTGTTCGCTGCTGCGGTCTTCGCACGGCGGTCCTTTTCCTTTGCGGAGGTAGCCGCTACGTATATGACGACCTTTTATATCGTCCTCTCCTTCTCGGCCATTCCGCTTATCCGTGTCGGAGTGAATGGGGCGTATTATTACCTGCTTTGCTTCCTTGGGCCGTGGATCACGGATTCCTTTGCATTTCTGTCCGGCTACTTCTTCGGCAAGCACAAGCTCATTCCGGAGATCAGCCCCAAAAAAACGGTGGAGGGAAGCCTTGGCGGATCGCTCTTTTGCATTCTTGCCTTTGTCGTCTTTGGCTTGATCGCGGGCAAGCTTATCGGCTCTGCGCCCAATTATCTCATGCTGGTCCTGCTTGGATTTTCGGTATCTGTTTTGTCGCAGATCGGCGATCTCTCCGCATCTCTTATCAAGCGTGAGCATGGTGTGAAGGACTACGGGCATATCTTCCCGGGGCATGGCGGCGTGATGGATCGCTTTGATTCGGTCATCTTCTGCGCCCCCCTGCTTTTGATCGTCTGTACGCTTGACAGTATTTTGAGCGTCACGCTTCTTTTGTAATACATGGGCAATATGTCCCCGTGGGCATCCTGTCCGAGGAGATACTATGGAAACAATCAATCAAGCACTTCCCTCGTCGGTAGCCATCTTGGGCTCTACCGGCTCGGTGGGCTGCCAGGCTCTTGACGTAGCGCGGTATCACCGCATCCCCGTTGATATGATCAGCGCACGCTCCTCTGTCGGAAAGCTGGAGGAGCAGGTGCGTGAGTTTTCTCCGCGCATTTGTGCCGTCAGTGATGAGAAGGCCGCCGCCGACCTGCGTGTCCGCATTGCGGATACAAAAACCAAAATTCTCGCAGGGGAGCAGGGGATCATAGAAGGCATCAAGGACAGCCGCGCCCCCGTGGCCGTTAACGCCATTTTGGGCGAGGCGGGCCTCTTTCCCACGCTTGCCGTTATTGATAGCGGCAAACGCCTTGCCCTTGCCAACAAGGAATCTCTTGTGGTAGCAGGGGATGAGGTCATGCGCCGCGCACGGGAGCACTCTGTGGAGATACTTCCCGTGGACAGTGAGCACTGTGCGATCTTCCAATGCTTGCAAGCAGGCGCGCGCTGTGAGGTGAAGCGGATACTCTTGACCGCCTCGGGCGGCCCCTTTTTCGGGTATGACCGCGCGCGCCTTGCCACCGTGACAAAAAAAGAAACGCTGGCGCATCCCACCTGGCAGATGGGGCAAAAGATCACCGTGGATTCGGCAACCCTCATGAATAAGGGCTTTGAGCTGATCGAGGCGGCGCATCTTTTCGGTGTTTCGGCCGACAGTATCACGGTGGTCGTGCAAAGACAGAGCATAATTCACTCTATGGTGGAATACATTGATAATACCGTCATTGCCCAGATGAGTGTGCCGGATATGCGTGACTGTGTCCAGTATGCCCTCACCTATCCCACGCGGCAGAGCGGATTGACACCGCGGCTTGATTTCTTCGCGCTGGGCAAGCTCACCTTTGACCGCCCTGACGGGGAAAATTTTCCGCTTCTTCCGCTTGCCGCAAGGGCATACAGAGCAGGTGGTGCGCTTCCGGCCGTGCTCAACGCGGCCAATGAGGAGGCCGTTGCCATTTTTCTTGAAAGAGATCTTCGTCTTGTGGATGTTTTTGACATCGTTACCGCAACGGTGGAGGAATTTTCAGCCACCGCGGCGCACATCACGGCACTCTCCGATATCCTCGCCTGTGCGCGTGAGGCAAGAGCCGTAGCACGCGAAAAGGCAATGGCGACAGTCGGATAGTGCTAGGCTAACCCAATTAGGCTAGCCCACTTAGGCTACCCCTAAATATACAAAAAGGCCGCCCCCTCGGCGGTATAGGTAAAGCATGAGCGATATACTCTATTGGATCCTTGCGATCCTCATTTTCGGACTTCTCATCTTCCTCCATGAGATGGGACACTTTCTGTTCGCACGTCTTTTCGGCGTAAGGGTAGAGGAATTTTCCATCGGCATGGGCCCCAAGATCTGGTCGCATACTGCAAAGAAAAGCGGCACGCGCTATTCGCTCGGTCTGCTTCCGTTTGGCGGTTATGTCAGCATGCTGGGGGAGGATGAAGGCTCTGACGATCCCGATTCCTTTACGAAAAAAGCCGCATGGAAGCGGCTCATCATCACCGTAGCAGGTGCTGTGATGAATTTGCTTACGGGCCTTGTTTTGATGTTTATCATCGTGCTGGCCTCGGGGCCTCTCGGCTCAAATACCATCCATTCTTATCCGCCCGACAGCTATTTTGAGGAAAACAACCTGATCTCCTCCTCCGCGACATTGCTTCCGGGTGATGAGATCCTTGCCATCAATGGCAAATCTACCCATATATCCTTTGATCTCAGCTACGAGATCATGCACAAGGGCGGGGAAGGCCCCGTCCATGTGACGGTCCTGCGTGACGGTGTGGAGCGCACGCTTTCGGTGACCTTCCCCTCCTTTGAGGAAAACGGCATCCGTTACGGGATGGTGGATTTTTATGTACAGGCCGAGGAAGCGACCGTTCCTGCACTTCTGTATCATACGTGGTATCGCACAACGGGCGTGATGACCATGATCTGGGATTCCTTTGGCGATCTTTTCAGTGGACGCTACGGTATGGAGGCGGTGTCCGGCCCGATCGGGGTGGCCGATGCCATGACCGAGGCGGCACAGACGGGCGGCTTTTTACAGCTGCTTCTGCTCGTTGCCGTGATTACGCTGAATCTCGGCATTGCCAACCTCCTTCCGATCCCCGCACTTGACGGCGGCCGCATCGTGTTCTTACTGATCGAGATGATCTTCCGCCGTCCGATTCCGCAAAAATATGAATCGGTGATTCATTTCGTTGGGATCATTTTCCTCTTTGCGCTTATGATCCTGATCATGTGCAAGGACATCATCGCGCTTTTCCCTTAGGTTAAGCCAGATCCATCGGCTTAACCTAAAAGAAAGGAGTAAAACTATGGAGTCTGCTGTTCGCCGCCATTCCCGCACCGTTTCCGTGGGAGCACTCAAGATCGGCGGAGATGCACCCATTTCAGTGCAATCCATGACCAATACCGACACCCACGACCTAGCCGCAACGCTGGCACAGGTGCGTGCCTTGGAGGCGGCAGGTGTGGATGTTGTGCGGCTCGCGCTCCCCGACCGCGAGGCCGCACGCACCGTATATGCCCTCAAGGAGGCAGGGGTGCGAGTGCCGCTGGTTGCGGATATCCATTTTGATTATCGTATTGCCCTTGATGCCGTCGCCGCGGGAGTGGACAAGATTCGCATAAACCCCGGCAACATCGGCTCGCGTGAGAAAACGGAGGCGGTGGTCAAGGCCTGTCGTGCCGCAGGCGTTCCGATCCGTATCGGTGTCAACTCGGGCTCTCTTGAAAAGGAGATCCTTGCGCGCCACGGTGCACCCACCGCCGCCGCTTTGGCAGAGAGCGCGCTTGCCCATGCCCGTATTCTGGAGGCACTTGATTTTTATGATACAGTCCTTTCCGCAAAGGCATCCACCGTTTCCGAGATGATCGCCGTTAACCGCCTTTTGGCCGAGTCGTGTACATACCCCCTCCACCTTGGCGTGACCGAGGCGGGGAGTGCACATATGGGTACGGTGAAAAGCGCGGTTGGCATTGGGACATGCCTTGCAGAGGGGATCGGAGATACGATCCGTGTATCCTTGACGGCAGACCCTGTGCTCGAGGTACGGGAGGCGAGAGCCATTCTCTCGGCACTTGGCCTTAATTCCCTGCGGGAGATGGATATTGTATCCTGTCCTACCTGCGGCCGCACGCGCATTGATCTGATTTCCTTGCTTTCTCGCTTTGAGGAGGCGCTTGACCGCACAGAGCTCCGCAAAAAGCCGTTGCGCGTGGCCTTTATGGGGTGCATCGTGAACGGCCCCGGTGAGGCACGCGAGGCGGATATCGGCATCGCGGGAGGCATCGACGAGGCCATTCTTTTCAAAAAGGGCGAGATCATCCGTCGCATTCCTGCCGATCGCATCGTAGAAGAGCTTTTGGACGAAATACGGAGAATGTAACATGCTCGATAAGACATTTTTTGAAGTATTTAAGCGTTATCAGCCCATCGGGGCACGCCGCGCGCTTCTCGAGGAGGCGCGGGAGCTTTCGGTGCGCCTTTTACAAAACGAGGCGCATCCCGGCAAGATAGACCGTGTAGAGGTAGACCTCTGCTTTGATCGGCGGCAGGACTATGAGATGCTTTACGCCATAGAGGACGAGATGTGTGCGCTCTATGAGGCCCGCTCCTTCCGTATTTTCCCCAAATATCCGCCGGAGCTGTTCAGTACCGCTGTGATGCCGGAGATCCTTGCAGAGGCAGAGCGCATCGGTGCCGTGACGCACGGCTTTTTTCTGACGCCGACCTTTTCTCTTGTAGGCGAGGATCTGACGGTGACCCTCCCCTTTTCCACGGCAGGCATTGACCTTTTGACGCTGTCGCGTACCGATACCATCCTCGGCCGCATCATCGAGAGCCGCTATGGCCGTACCGTCCGTGTACATATTGAATCATCACCCGATGCCGCTCTACAGGAGGAGGCGCGCCGCCGCGCACAGGAGGCGCACATGCAGGAGATCGACCGCGAGATCCGCGAGCAAGCCGCCGCCGCACGTGCATCTCTGAAGGAAAGTGCGCCCACAGCAGAGGACGAGCATGCGGATTTCAGAAGAATGTCCAGCGTGATGCCCGCCTGTGAGGCACCCGAAAAGCTTTCGGAGGAGTGCTTGCGTGTCGGCATGCATACCTTCCTTATCAAGGATGCCGAGTCGGTATTCGGCTCGCCCTTTCCGATCGTGGAGCCAACCCCCATGTCCGAGCTCCGTGAGGGGCACGGCATGCTCTTTCTCGGCAAGATATTTGAAGCAACCATGGAGGAGAACCGCACGGGCGACCGCATGCGTATCCGCATCGGCTTCTCGGACGGCTCCTCGTCGATATACATACGCATGAATCAACCGATCGGAGATGCCGTATGGGCAAAAAAGCTGTCGGTTGGAAAATCCATCGCGGCACAGGGGCGCGTTATGCGCGATAGATTTGACGGAGAGCTGATCTTACAACCTCGTCATATCATGAGGATCGACGTGGAGGAGCGGCAGGATACGGCAAGTGAAAAGCGTGTGGAGCTTCATCTGCATACCAACATGTCCGCCATGGATGCGCTTATTACCCCCAAGGAGCTGGTGAGAACGGCCACGGCATGGGGGCACTCTGCCATTGCCGTGACCGATCACGGCAACGTGCAGTCCTTTCCCGAGATCATGCTGGAGCTTGCCAAGCAAAAATCCGATCTCAAGGTCATTTACGGCATGGAGGCCTATTACGTCAACGATACCGCCCGTGTCATCTACGGGCAGGATCGTCCCGATTTTGACGGATCCATGGTCGTTTTTGATATTGAGACCACGGGCCTTTCTCCCGTTAACTGTCACATCACCGAGATCGGTGCGGTGCGTATCCGCGGCGGCGAGGTCGTTGACACCTTTCAAACCTTTGTCAATCCCGAAACCCCGATTCCCGAGGAGATCGTGCGACTGACCTCTATTACCGATGAGATGGTGAAGGACGCGCCCAAGGTACGAGAGGCACTGGAGAGCTTTTTTTCCTTTGTCGGAGAGGATATGCTCATTGCGCATAACGCCAACTTCGATACCGGCTTTATCCGCGCCTATGCGGAAAAATGCGGCCTCCCCTTTACCAATACCTACCTTGATACGCTGGCACTCTCGCGCTATGTCAATGCAGATCTCAAGAATCACAAGCTGGACACGATCGCAAACGCCTATCATTTGGGTGAATTCAACCATCACCGCGCTAACGACGATGCCGCAATGCTGGCCGCGATCTTCCTTGCCATGATCGACCGCCTGCGCAGTGAAGGTATCCATGACTTTGAGTCGCTTGTTTCTGCCATGAGTGAAAGCGCAGATCCTCTCAAGCTCAAGCCCATGCATATGATTCTGCTTGCCCGTGATCTTGTCGGTCTTAAGAACCTCTACCGCCTGATCTCGGAGAGCTATTTGTCTTACTACAAGCGCTTTCCGCGCATTCCCAAAAGCCTCCTCGAGCAGCACAGAGAGGGGCTGATCGTCGGCTCTGCCTGTGAGGCGGGAGAACTGTTTTCGGCACTCCTTGAGGGAAAGCCCCAAAGTGAGCTGGAAGAGATTGCTTCCTTTTACGATTATTTGGAGATCCAACCTCTTTGCAATAACCGCTTTTTGATCGCAAACGGCTCGGTATCGGGGGACGAGCAGCTCATGGAGCTGAACCGCCGCATCGTCACACTGGGTGAGAAGCTTTCAAAGCCTGTCGTGGCAACCTGTGACGCGCATTTTCTCAACCGTGAGGACGAGATCTATCGTAAGATCCTGCTTGCCGCGCAAAAGTACAGCGATGCCGACCGCGACACGGGCATCTATCTGCGTACGACCGAGGAGATGCTTGCCGAGTTTGCCTATCTTGGAGAAGAAAAGGCAAGGGAAGTGGTCATTGAAAACCCAAACCGTATTGCTGACATGGTAGAAAAAATCCGTCCAATTCCCGAGGGACGGTATGAGCCTGTTATTCCCGGGGCTGACGAGGATCTCACGCGTATATGCTGGGAGCGCGCGCATGCTCTTTACGGAGAGGATCTTCCCGAGATCGTATCCGCACGTCTTTCGCGTGAGTTGGATTCCATTATCAAGCATGGCTTTGCCGTTTTGTACATGATCGCGCAAAAGCTGGTCGCGTACAGCGAGAGCCTTGGCTATCTCGTAGGCTCGCGCGGCTCGGTCGGCTCCTCCTTCGTTGCCTCAATGGCAGGTATTTCCGAGGTAAACCCCCTGCCGCCCCACTACCGTTGCCCGAAATGCCGGTATTCCGAGTTTATCACCGACGGCTCCTACGGCTCGGGCTTTGACCTTCCCGACAAAAATTGCCCCGTCTGCGGTGAACTGCTTGTGGGTGACGGCCACGATATCCCCTTTGAAACCTTCCTTGGCTTCAAGGGTGATAAATCCCCCGATATTGACCTTAATTTCTCGGGTGATGTACAGGGGCAGGTGCATAAGTACACCGAGGAGCTGTTTGGCGAGGGACACGTGTTCCGCGCAGGAACCATCGGTACGCTGGCGCACAAGACGGCCTTCGGCAACGTGATGAAGTATCTTGAGGAGCGTAAGATCACCCTGCCAAGGGCAGAGATCTCCCGCATGGTGGAATGCTGTGTCGGTGTCAAAAAGACAACAGGCCAGCACCCCGGCGGTATCATCGTTGTACCGATGGATAAAGACATTTACGATTTTTCTCCCGTTCAGCATCCTGCCGATGACCCAAACTCGGATATCATCACCACGCACTTCCAGTTCTCTTATCTTCATGATACCATCCTGAAGCTGGACGAGCTTGGGCATGATATGCCTACCAAATACAAGATGCTGGAGACATATACCCATACGAGCGTCATGGATGTTAAAATGAACGATCCTGCTGTGTATGAGCTGTTTCACAGCACGCGGCCGCTCGGCGTATCCTCGGAGGAGATCCGTTCTCCGCTCGGTACCTACGGTATTCCCGAGATGGGTACGCATTTCGGCCAGCAGCTCCTTCTTGATGCAAAGCCGAAGAATTTTGCAGATCTGCTCCAGATCTCCGGCCTCTCACACGGAACAGGCGTATGGCTGGGCAATGCCCAGGATCTGATCAAAAGCGGAACCTGTACCATTTCCGAGGTGGTGGGCACCCGTGACGGCATTATGCTGTATCTGATCCGTCATGGCCTTGAAAACGGCGTGGCCTTCAAAATCATGGAGGACGTCCGTAAGGGTAAGGGGCTTCGTCCGGAATATGAGGCGGCCATGCTGGAGCACGGTGTGCCGGAATGGTATATCGCCTCCTGCAAAAAGATCAAGTACATGTTCCCAAAGGCACACGCCGCCGCCTATGTTATGTCGGCCATCCGTCTTGCGTGGTATAAGATCTATTACCCGATGGAATTTTACGCCGCCTTCTTGACGGTGGCACCCGGCGGCTTTGATGCAGAGATCGTATCACGCGGAAAGCGCTACATCTACGATACCATCGATGCCATTGAAAAGAAGGGAAACGAGGCCACCCAAAAGGAGGCCGATCTCGTGACCACGCTCCAGCTCGCAGGGGAATGTGTATCTCGCGGTATCCGCTTCTTGCCGGTCAATATATGGAAATCGGATGCCAATGCCTTCCTCCCCGAGGAGGGAAGCATCCGCATGCCCTTCTCGGCTCTCCCAGGGCTTGGTGAGGCGGCAGGCCAGCGCATCGTGAAGCTGCGTGACAGCGGAGAGCTTTATTCAGTGGAGGATCTTCAGCGAAAGGGCGGCATCTCGCGTGCCGTCATCGAGCTTTTGCGCCGCAACAAGGCACTGGAGGGGCTGAGCGAAACCAATCAGTACACATTTTTCTGATATCGCAAAAGGAAGGGCTTGCACGCAAGCCCTTCCTCCGATATTTATGAAAGCAAAAGAAGCAACAGAATGATCAAAAGATCATCATCCCGACGTTCTCCCTCTGTCAGGAGGGCCGCCAGCGCGATCAGCAAAAGATCGTTTTCACGGTGCGCCTCGTGTGTTTTTTCCGCCTTTTCGTGTGCGATGGGGCTTTCTTCATCTCTTTGCCACGCTTCCCCCTCCTCTGGGGGAGTATGTAAAGAGGCGGACTCTCTGCTTTGCGGCGATTCTTCCTCCGCTGCAGCTGTTTCAGAACAAACGGGTTCGTTCATATCCACCGAAACAGAGGCTGCTTCTTGCAGGTAGTCCCGATTTTCGTATGTGTTTTGCGGTGGTATGAGGTCCTCTTCGATCTCATCGCGGAGGGCAACGCCACTGTAATTCTCCGGTAGCGGTGTGCCGCGAGGGGGATAACTGCGTGTATACATCGTCACCTCCGTCTGCGGAGTATCTCAAGCAGATCAAGGATCCGCAAGAGAGAATCCACCATATCACAGCGCGTGGGGGAGAGATACGGGCGCAGGGCGTCCAGA
>JAZOOW010000149.1:0-6861 GCA_045655145.1 Eubacteriales bacterium
CCTCCTCATAACAGCGGACAAGTGCCTCGACGCAGGCCTCCTCACTGACACAGCCAAGAGGAAGATCACAGCCCGCACGGCGAAGCTCCTCAACGAGCTCTGTGCTTTGCGGTGCCTCAAGGCCGATCTCGTGCAAGCGGTCGATCTCGGAAAAGATCTCACTCGGCGTGCCGTCCATATAGAGACGGCCGTCATTCATCACCACGATGCGGTCGGCATGGGCGGCCTCCTCCATATAATGCGTGATATTGAGGATCGTGATATGATGCTCACGGTTCAGAATATCCATCGTTTTCATGACCTCCTGCCGTCCAAGCGGATCGAGCATGGCGGTGGCCTCATCAAAAATGATGCAGCGCGGCATCATGGCAATGATGCCCGCAATAGCGATACGCTGCTTTTGTCCTCCCGACAGTCGGTGCGGCGCATGACGGGCGTAGTCACGCATACCGACGGTATCGAGTGCATGATCCACACGGCGGCGGATCTCCTCACGCGGAACGCCCAGATTTTCAGGGCCGAAGGCAACATCCTCCTCGACCACCGTAGCAACCAGCTGATTATCCGGATTTTGGAAGACCATACCCACATCACGGCGCACATCAAAAAGATCGTCCTCCGAGAAATCGGGAGAGGTCAGATCCTTGGCACCGATCATAAGAACACCGGAGTCCGGAATCAAGATCATATTGAGCAGCTTTGCCAGCGTGGATTTTCCCGATCCGTTATGACCGAGCACCGCCACATACTCCCCTTCCTTAACGGAAAGCGAAAAGCGGTCAAGCGCCAGCGTTTCACTCTCAAGGTCCTGATCATAGAGAAATGTCAGACCTTCGGTTTTGATAAATGTTTCCAATTTTTTATCCTCACAAAAGCATTCTTAGGTCAACCCGAACAGACAGCGTACGCTGCTTCCGCACGGAAGTGCGCCTCCTGTACTTGTTACAGGCAATCCAAGCTCATCTGCCGCGCTTTTTCCGCCAAAACGGGAGCAAAGGCGCAGATCGGCAATGTATTTCATAGTTGATGGAGATAGCCCTGTGGTATAGGAATTCAAGAGAAAGAACAGAGGCTCCTCCGACAAAAGAGAGGCCGACAGCGTGACAAAGGCATCAATGCTCTCCTCGATCTTCCAGACCTCTCCCGTCGGCCCACGGCCGTAGGAAGGGGGATCCATAATGATACCGTCATAATGATTTCCGCGACGGATCTCACGCTCAATAAACTTTTTGCAATCATCAACAATATAGCGGATAGGCGCCTCCGCAAGTCCCGAAAGGGCGGCGTTTGCTTTGGCGGCGGCAACCATTCCCTTTGCGGCATCCACATGGCAGACAGATGCACCTGCGCGCGCGGCGGCAACCGTAGCACCGCCCGTATAGGCAAACAGGTTCAAGACCTTGACCTTGCGGCCTGCACGACGAATGAGATCGGAAAACCAATCCCAGTTTGTTGCCTGCTCCGGAAACAAACCCGTATGCTTAAAGCCCATCGGCTTGATCTGAAATCGAAGATCGCGATAGCCGATCTCCCAGCTTTCAGGGAGCCGATTTTCATTCCATGCGCCGCCCCCACTGTGCGAGCGTCTGTAATACGCATCGGCACGATGCCAAAGGGGGTGCTTTTTATCCGTGTGCCAGATGACCTGCGGATCGGGGCGAACAAGGGTGTACTTTCCCCACCGTTCAAGGCGTTCTCCGTCCGAGGTATCCAGCAGCTCATAATCCTTCCAAGCGTCACTGATCCACATGCTGTTTTCCTATCATTCTGTTTGTTTTTTTGCTCGCCGCAGAAGCGAGGAGGAACTATAGCCGTGACAAAGCGCAATGGCAATGGCATCAGCCGTATCGTCCGGCTTTGGCGGTTTTGGCAAGCGCAGAAGCGTGGTCACCATAGCGATCACCTGATGCTTCTCCGCAAGGCCATAGCCAACGACCGCCTGCTTGACCTGAAGCGGCGTGTATTCCGCCACGGGGATCCCGTGCTGCTCTGCGGCAAGCAGAATCACGCCCCGCGCCTCGGCAACTGCGATGCCGGTGGTTTGGTTTGTATTAAAGAACAGCTGTTCAACGGCGATCTCGTCCGGCTTGTATTTTTCAATAATATGGTTGATATTTTTGTAGATCATCGCAAGACGGTACGGGATCTCGGTTTTTGCAGGCGTATTGATCGAGCCATAGGCTACGGGAGCAAAGGTCATGCCGTTGATACGATCCACAACGCCCCAGCCCACGATGGCAAGACCGGGGTCTATACCAAGCACTCTCATACGCTCACCTGCCGATGCACATAAAATATCACCATATATTATAGCACATCTTCCTGTATCCGTCAAACGGTTTTTGCGTTTTTGGCCATAAAAATACAAAAAGGGGTGCAAAGCACCCCTTTTTACCGTCATTCGGACACTTTTTTGATGTCGTACGGCGTTGTTTGGTAAACAAAATAGTTGAGCCAGTTGGAATACAAAAGATTGGCATGCGCACGCCAGGTAACGAACGGCGGCTGTGTATCGTCATCGTTCGGATAATAGTTTTTGGGGACGGAGATGGGGAGCCCTGCGTTCTTATCACGCAGATATTCCTTCTCCAGCGTGCGCGGATCGTACTCCGAATGCCCTGTGATAAAGATCTGTCTTCCGTTTTTAGAGGACACGGCATACACGCCTGCCTCCTCCGAGGAGGCCAGAATCTTGAGGGCGGGCACTGCGGCAATATCCTCGCGAAGCACGGTCGTGTGACGGGAATGCGGCACGTAAAACACGTCGTCAAAGCCACGGAACAGGATCGAACGCGTGTAATCCGTTTTATGCGGAAATATTCCAAACATCTTTTGAGAGAGCGGATATTTCGGCACGCCGTAATGATAGTAAAGGCCTGCCTGCGCCCCCCAGCAGATATGGAATGTGCTGTGTACGTGCGTTTTCGACCACTCCATGATCTCACAAAGCTCCGGCCAGTAATCCACATCCTCAAAATCCAGCTTTTCAACAGGCGCACCCGTAATGATCATACCGTCAAAATACTCGTTTTTGTAATCCGTAAAGGTGCGGTAAAAGGAGGTCAGATGCTCCTCGGATACATTGCGCGAGCGATGGGTAGCCATATGCATGAGGTACAGTTCAACCTGCAAGGGGGTATTACTCAAAAGACGGGAAAGCTGTGTTTCGGTATCGATCTTGGTGGGCATCAGGTTGAGGAGGAGGATGCGCAACGGGCGAATATCCTGCGTGATCGCCCGTGTTTCGGTCATGACGAAAATATTCTCTTCCTCCAGGACACGAACGGCAGGCAATTCATTTGGGATCTTAATCGGCATAGTAATTATCCTTTCAAAGCGCGATCCAGATCGGCGATCAGATCTTCTTTATTCTCGATGCCGCAGGAAAGGCGTACAAGCTCCGGCCCTACACCGGCAGCCACCAGTGCCTCGTCACTCAGCTGACGGTGCGTAGCAGATGCAGGATGCAGGCAACAGGAACGCGCATCGGCAACATGTGTTTCAATGGCAAAAACAGTCAGGCGCTTCATAAAGGCCTCTGCCGCTTCTCTGCCGCCCTTTACGCCAAAGCTGACAACACCGCAGGTACCCTTGGGCATATATTTCTGTGCAAGGTCGTAGTACTTATCTCCCTCAAGGCCGGGATAGTTGACCCATGCAACGGCAGGGTGATTTTTAAGGAAGCGTGCCACGGCCAACGCGTTCTCGCAATGGCGCTCCATACGCACATGCAGACTTTCAAGGCCTAGGTTGACAAGGAAGGCGCTCTGCGGAGAGGCGGTGCAGCCAAAATCACGCATCAGCTGTGCGGTTGCCTTGACGATATAAGCCCCCTTCCCGAAGCGCTCTGCATATACGATACCATGATAGCTGTCATCCGGCTCTGTCAGGCCCGGGAATTTATCGGCATATGCCAGCCAATCAAAGTTGCCGGAGTCCACGATGCAACCGCCTACCTGCGTGCCGTGTCCGTCCATATACTTGGTGGTGGCGTGCGTGACGATATCTACACCAAAGTCAAAGGGGCGGCAGTTGATCGGCGTTGCAAAGGTATTATCCACGATCAGGGGAACCCCATGGGCGTGTGCCGCCTTAACGAACTTATCAAAATCAAGAACGGTCAGAGCGGGATTGGCGATCGTTTCTCCGAACACCGCCTTGGTGTTGGGGCGGAAGGCGGCATCCAGCTCCTCCTCGGTGCAATCGGGGGATACGAAGGTAAAATCAATGCCCATTTTCTTCATCGTTACCGAAAAAAGGTTGAAGGTTCCGCCATAGATAGCCGAGGAGGCCACAACATGATCACCTGCATTGGCAATATTGAAGACAGCAAAGAAGTTTGCGGCCTGACCGGAGGATGTCAGCATCGCGGCCACACCGCCCTCCATCTCACAGATCTTTTTGGCCACATAGTCGCAGGTCGGATTTTGCAGACGCGAGTAAAAATACCCCTCTGCCTCCAGATCAAAGAGCTTGCCCATATCCTCACTGGTATCATATTTGAAGGTGGTGCTTTGATAGATCGGAATCTGCCGCGGCTCTCCGTTTTTGGGAGTATAACCGCCCTGCACACACAGAGTTTCTATTTTCTTTTCCATCCTTTTCCTCTTTCTGCCACACACAGCGACATTTTTCTTCATATGTGTATTATACACGCTTCTTGCAAAAAAGTAAAGGGCTATGCGAAATTTTTTCGTTCCCAAAACGCAAACGGAGACCTTGCGGCCTCCGTAATATTGGTTAGTTTGCAATAACGGCAAACTCGATCGCGTAATAGCCGCTCTCTGTAATTTAGGAATCCCACACAGGAAGTGAAGCCATTCCGTCCTTGCAGGTGATCGCACCGTATTCATGCGGACCGCATTGCCGTCTGCATTTTTCACAACGGCAGTCGCGACATAGCCCCCCCACTTGCCACACAAATTGGCGCAACACCAAAGTTTGACTCCTTCTTTGCATCCACAAAGATCGCAAGCACAACAAGCTCATTGTACATCTTATCGATCTCGCGAGGTAAGTGATGCGCCCCATTCGCAACCTCCATATAATGATGAGCTGCCCTCGTCGAAAACCGCCTTCCCGTATTGCATATTAGGTATTGACAAACCGACGAAAAAGGAATATAATAGTATCGTGAGAGCATGCTCCTCCATCGAGGTGTGGCGCAATGGTAGCGCGCTTGCTTTGGGAGCAGGACACCGCCCCCAAGGTTTCCCGAAGCAAAAAACGCCGAGAAGCCTTATAAACATTGATTTTTCGGCACTTTGCTCTCTTGCAAAATCCTCTATAAAAGTGGTTTGACCACATGTTTGACCACTTACGGAAAATGACCTAAAAATCGAATATTTTTCACATATCGGGGTGTGGCGCAGCTGGTAGCGCGCGACGTTTGGGACGTCGATGCCGCAGGTTCGAATCCTGTCACTCCGACCAAAATCGCGGTTTTTACCGCATGAAAGCCGCAAAGTAGAGATACTTTGCGGCTTTATCATTTTATATCTAATAAACAGTGTAAAAGGAGAAAGCCTGTGAATTGTTTGAGACGATTTTTTGCAAAAAATAATTCGTGTAATTATGTTAATACGGACAAGTCCATCATAGAATTTTCGCCTGAAGAGTGTATTGACCATCTTAGAAATGAATTAATCAATCTCGCATGCAAAAAACATCTTGGCAATTATTCATTTTGTAAGGTAACTCAAATTATTATTTTTTCAAAAGAACAATCAATTAATTACTTTACAAATATAGACTTTTCTGAGAGACACAAAAAAATACCCTTTGAGTTTTTGTCACCTAAACCTATAAGTATTACCGAAAAGTATAAACTTGCCATATGTCAATATTCCTTAACCATATCTGATTTCTTAGATCTATATATTGAGGCACATAAAACAGGAGAGTGGAAATATAACAATCAAGTCGTCATAATAGACGGATTCTTTTATTCTGACAAGAAATTCGTTCCAGAAAATGATCCTTCGGGGGCACAATATGATATTTTTGTTCCTATAGAAGAGGCCTTATACGGATCCAATTTCTCTGGCAATTACTACATTCATGAACTATTTAGTGATAAGCGCACTATTTCAACTATTTTATCTGAAAAAGAAATATTAAAAATCCAATCAGAAATAAAGAAATGTCGTTTGGGTTTTAACTTAGCTCGCCTTACAGACAGAATTGGGAATATTGTTTGCAAGTTTAATGTAGAGTCACTAATTGGTAGACCTAAAGCTCTAAATACGAGAGGTATAAAATTTGAATTTTCAATATCTCCACAAATCAAAAAACATAAGCTGTGCTCACATATTTATCAAGAACACGATAAAACAATATATAAAAACATCATTAACACTCAATATGATGGCTCTCCTATCGCTGTTCCTGTAAACCAAGCAAAAACATGTATTTCGATAACAGATTCAACCACAGGCCTAACATTATTTTATGGGGTTTTTGATTATACAACATACAGCAACTATTATTCACAGCTTTCTCCACCAAATTTTTTAGCCCAAACTCCGTCGACCAGAATTCTTCATCACGAAAGCGGAGATGAAATAATTACACTTACACGCTTGGAACCATTGGGGCCGATTTGTAGTTTTACCGACTTGCAGTTAGCCTCAGATAGGGCACAAACATATTATGACGACCGTTTCTTTGATCGCGGTTACATGAAAGTGTATAAAAATCAAGAGCATACTACCGCCCTACAAAACATTGTAGAAATAATAAATTCCAACTTGATATGGGATTTACAAGAAGTATGGATAATTGATCCGTATTTGAGTGCTACTGATATTATTAATACAGCCTTAAAATGTTCGAAAGAAAATATTGTGATTAAAGCTTTAT
>JAZOOW010000150.1:0-22469 GCA_045655145.1 Eubacteriales bacterium
TCCTCGCGGCAGGCGTGACCCGAAACATGAACCTCTGCCACAGAGTCGGAAAGCACCGTAACACCTTTTCTGTAAAGCTCGTTTATTATGTTGCCTACGAGCTTTTCGTTGCCGGGGATAGCGGAAGCGCTGATGATAACAACATCCTCGGGCGACATTTCCACCTTATCGTGCATACTGTATGCCATGCGGTAGAGCGCGCTCATCGGCTCCCCTTGGCTACCCGTCGTGATGAGCGTGACCTGATTCGGGCGGAAGCGGCGCAGCTCGCCCACGTCAATGAGCGTGCCCTTCGGCATTTCCATATAGCCAAGCTCCACGGCCGCGCCGATCACGTTTTCCATGCTCCGTCCGAGCACCGCCACGCGGCGGCCGTACTTGATGGAGCAGTTGATGATCTGCTGTACGCGATGAACGTTGGAGGAAAAGGTGGCGATCACGAGGCGGTTGTCGGCATTCTCCGCAAAAATGCGGTCAAGTGACGCACCCACCTTGCGCTCGGAGGGCGAGAAGCCGTCGCGCTCTGCGTTGGTGGATTCACCGAGCATGAGAAGCACGCCCTCGCGCCCGATCTCGCCGATGCGGACAAGATCCATCATATTCCCGTCGATGGGGGATACGTCCAGCTTGAAGTCGCCCGAATGATAAATGATGCCAAGCGGCGTGCGGATAGCGATGGCGCAGGCATCGGCGATCGAGTGATTGACGTGAATGAACTCGCAAAGGAACACGCCGAGCTGTACGACGTCGCCCGCCTCCACCGTCATCAGACGGGGCGTTTCGGGGAGCTTATGCTCGGAGAGCTTGTTGCGGATGATGCCGAGCGCGAGGCGCGTGCCGTAGATCGGCGGATTCAACTTTCGCAGAACGTAGGGAATCGCGCCGATGTGATCCTCATGCCCGTGGGTGATGAGGATGCCACGCACGCGGTCGGCGTTTTGCTCAAGATAGGTGATGTCGGGAATGACGTAATCCACCCCCAGCATATCCTCATCGGGGAAGGCAAAGCCGCTGTCCACGACGATGATGTCACGGCCGTACTCGATCACGGTCATGTTTTTACCGATCTCCATCAGGCCGCCAAGCGACATGATGCGGAGCTTGGCTCCCATCTGCTTTTTGCCCACGCGAAGCGAGGATTTCCCCTTTTCACGACGCACGGGTGCCGTCTTTTCGGTGTTTTTGTCTGTTTTGGGGGTGTGCGCCTCGTTCTGTGCGCTCCCCTTGGTGCGCCGCTTCTTCTCGGCGTTGTGCGCCGTGCGGCTCTCGGGAGCGTGTTCCTTCGTCAGCTTTGGTGTGCTTTTTACGGCCACGCTCTTCTGTCCGGCGGGCTGTTCGGGCGCGGCGCGCTTCTCTCCCTTCCGCTTATGCGTGGGGGGGAGGGGCTTTGCGCCCGTTTCTCCGTTTTGGTGGGGGGCGTGTGTCGTGTCGAGGAGCTTTTTGCCGCCGGGCGGCGCGTGATACGGAAGGCGGATGCTTTTTTTTGCGTGCGCCTCCGCGTCCGTTTTTGCCGCCTCTGTCTGTCCGCCTGCGATCGGTTTTTCCGCATGCGGCATGTGATGATTTTGTTTTTTGTTCATGGATATTCCTTCCTGGATCCGAAAATGGGCATAGGTATCCCCCGCGTTTTCGGTGCCTGTCACCGCGGGGGATTTGTCACCTCGGCGTGATCGGCAAACATGTCGTTCCTTTGCCGCGGAGAGGCGTTTTCATCGTACACATGGCTGCGTGTGGGACAGCCTTTCTTTTATATTATACACCATTTTTGAAAAAAATGCAAGAGGGAAGAAATTTCTGCACGGCGGGGAGCGCATCTGCGGATGCGCGATGGAAAAAGCTAGCGTGAAGGCGGATTTCGCATAAGGAAGTTTACCTAACACACGGTAGGGGCGTTCTACGAACGCCCGCGGGAGACCGCAGGTCTCCCCTACGGATAAGAAAAATTTGCTTCACAGTAAACAAAAAAATAACCCCGACAGATTTTTTAACAGTCTGTCGGGGTATCTTTTACCAAAACCATCCGGATGATACAAATACAGTGAGGAGTATGAACCCTATTGAAACTACTGCGGAAATAGAATTCATAATAATAAGTTTAATTTCTTTTGAAACGCAAGAGAAAACGATTGAAAGAATTGCTGGGATTATTGGAACAGGAATGTAAAAAATAAATCCAAATCCTGCGAGGTGCCAAGGAGCCCAAAGTCCCAAAATATTAAACACTAACGTGAGTATTCCTAACAGCCACAAAATACCGGAAAAGATATAACTAATAATCGTCATTATTTTTGCTGCGTTTTTCATTATCATTCTCCTTTTATCGCCGGTTTTGCCTTTGTATTACAAAGGCACAGGGCAAAGCCCATACCCCTATTTTTCTGCGTATAATTCGTCGTAGTGCCACCGTATTGGGTTTTCATATATATATTTTACGTGTTTTTCGTAGTCATCGCGATTCCGGATGATATGATCATTGAAGCGAGTTTGCCAAATGTTTTCTCCATACTCCTTGTTACAAAAACGCTTAAATGTCGATACAAATTGAGAACACGTGCTATTCGAGCGCTCAACGTTTGTAGGGACCGACGTCCGGGCGGTCCGTGCGAAACGAGAGAATATTTCGTAGGGGAGGATGCCCCCCTCCGGGAGGGGGGAAGTCATTTCGCAAGAAATGACCGGGGGGAGCCTGCGTAAATTGCGGTTTTCCGATTTCTGTGATCGACGCAGGCTCCCTCACCCGACTCCGTCGGGAGCTCCCTCCCGGAGGGAGCCTTTATATTTGTGACGGTTGTCATCGTAGGGCGTGGGGGCAGGGAGGAGAAATATGCTTCGCTTGGGGCGCGTTTTGATGATCTCCTTCAAGATTTTTAGAAAAGGGGTATGGACTTTTTCTCTTTCCTGTGCTACAATATAAAAAAGGGATCGCCCCGTCCTGCGGTGCGCCCCTATCCCATAAAAAGAAATGTCCCCGAGATTGACCACTCGGGGCACTGGCCTAACCTCGCATAAAGCGACAAACGGGGCGGGTGCAAGCGGTAAAAACCGCTTACCTGCACTTATTGTACCACAACCTTTCTGAGAAGTCAACACCTAAATAAAAAAAGTAGCATCCCACGGGCGTGACCATAAAGGCCTTCTCATGAATGGGCTCGCTGATGCGAACCATGCTACTTTGCATTGATTATATCACAGCTTTCCCAAAATGTCAACATCTAAAAAAGGAGGCTCGCCGTGAATTACCGCCGCCTGCGTTCCATGCTCGGACACGCCGCTATCGTGCTCGCGCTTACCTTCCTTTTTACCCTCGGTTATATGCTGGCGGTCACCTTCCGCGCAGAGCTTGTTTTCTGGCTCTATTATGCCGCGCTGGGCATCTCCACGCTCGCGTACGTCCTCTATAATCGCGGCTTTTCCCGTACCCGTGTGTCGCGAGAGGAGCTTCCCGACACCTGGAGTGAGGAGGAAAAGGACGAATTTTTTGCCGATGCCGCACGCCGTAGGCACCGCTCGCGGCCGCTTCTTTATATCGTGATCGCGCTTTGGCTGACCTTCCTTTACGACATGTTTTTCCTCTTTCTCGCCGAGCCGCTTTCCGAGATCTTTCCCATTCCGGGGGACTACCTATGACACAGCTGACCGTCATCAGCGTCGGCACGCTGAAGGAGGATTACCTCACCGCCGCCGTGCGCGAATATGAAAAACGCCTGACCGCCTTTTGCCGCGTGGAGAGCATCACGCTCCGCGAGGAGCGCATCCGCGACGAGGCGGATGCCGCATCCGTCCGCGCCGCCCTCGATGCCGAGGGAGAGCGTATTCTTTCCGCCGTTCCGCGGGATGCCTATACCGTCGCCCTCTGCGTGGAGGGGAAAATGCTCTCCTCACCCGATCTGGCCGCACGGCTGGGGTCAGCCATCGACAGAGGGGGCAAGCTCTGCTTTATCATTGGCTCCTCGCACGGGCTTTCTCCCCGTGTCAAGGCCGCCGCAGACGAGCGGATTTCCTTTTCTCCGATGACCTTTCCGCATCAGCTGATGCGCGTGCTGCTTTTGGAGGCGGTCTATCGCTCCTTTACCATCCTGCACGGCAGACCTTACCATAAGTGAAGTAATACGTAAGCGTGAAAAGTGAAGAGGCAGGGAACCAAGCACCTGCTCTTTTAACAAAAACGAAAAACCCACGAAGGGAGAACATCATGGGATACACCGCCGAGCAATACCGCGCCGCCAAGGACGCGATCGACCGCCGCCGCCGCGAAGCCATTGCGGAAAGTGAGGATCGCCGTGCCGCCCTGCACAAAACCAATCCCGAGATCGCCGAGATCGATCTTGCTCTCTCCAAAACGGGTGCCGCCCTGTTCCGTGCCGCCCTGGACGGCGGCCGTGAGGGAGAGGCCTTCCGCCGTGTGATGGAGGAAAACAGGACGCTGCGCGAGGTGCGTGGCGAGCTTCTTGCCTCCCTTGGTCTTCCCCCCGACTATACCGAGGTGCATTACGCCTGTCCTGCCTGCGGTGACACAGGCTATGTGGATATCCATATGTGTGACTGCCTGCGCCGCGAGCTGGCGCGCGAGGGAATGCGCCTGTCGGGGCTTGGCTCGCTTGTCCGCACGCAGAGCTTTGAGAGCTTTTCTCTCTCCTATTACGAAAGGGATCCCGACACTCTGCGCCGCATGAAGCGCAATCTCAAGATCGCACGGGACTACGCGGCCACCTTCTCGCGTGATTCGGAAAATCTCCTGTTCTTCGGGCGCACGGGGCTTGGCAAGACGCACCTGTCCACCGCCATTGCCGAGGCTGTCATTGAAAAGGGCTTTTCGGTGCAGTACGACAGCGCGGCCAACATTTTTGAGGATTTTACGCACGACCGCTTCAAGAGCGGCCGTGACGAGCGTCCGCCCCGCGCGGAAAAATATTACGAGGCGGAGCTTTTGATCATTGACGATCTCGGTGCCGAGGCGACCACCCAGCTTTCGGTGTCCTTCCTTTACAATCTCCTTAATTCGCGTATCAACGATGGGCTTCCCACCATCATCAACACGAACATGAGCGAGGACGACCTGCTCCACCGCTATGACGACCGCATCACCAGCCGCATCCTCGGCGAGTTCCGTCCCATCACCTTTGTGGGTGAGGACGTGCGCCGCCAGAAGCTGGACGAGGGGATTTCACGACACACGCCCCCCGTGAAATGAGAAATTTTCTCCTTTTAACCCCTTTTTATATAGGAAAGGCTCCCACTCGGAGGGAGCCTTTCCTATTTCTTTTTCTTTCACATATTTTTCCGTATTTTCTACAAGCAAAGAAAAAGAATGAGGGATAAGACGGCCGCCACTCCCCAGCCCACAAAAAAGGAGAGAAGAGAAAACCCACGCCTTTCTCTCTTTTTTTTACGCCCCGAGAGGAGCATGCTTTCCTCTAAAATGCGGTTTGCCTCGCGGAGCATATCATGCTCACGCGGCGGCTGACCGTCCTCTCGCAAAATAAAAAAAACCTCGTCGAACAGTGCGTTTTTTTCGCCGCGCACACAAAAAATTCTTTTTTCCTCTCCCTGACCCATGCCGCATCCCCTTTTTTTCTTTATTTTTTATCAAAAATGGAAAATATTATGCAAGCCGAGTCCTCTTTTTTTATTTTTTCTTTTGTTTTTTGAGGTATTTTTTCAAAACGCCCTTGACAAAAGCAAACTTCTTTGCTATAATTGTGCCGTCAGCGATAAGAACCCATATGCTGCTATAGCTCAGCTGGTAGAGCACATGCTTGGTAAGCATGAGGTCTCCGGTCCGAATCCGGATAGCAGCTCCAAATCCCCAAGGCCTAGGCCTTGGGGATTTTGTTGTAAAACGAAAACCACCAGCAGTGCTGGTGGTTCTAAAAAGCTTTAGCTATGCGCAGTTCCCGCCGCAGCGGACGGCTCCCTTGTGCAAAGGTCGCGAAGCGATGCGAGCGCAATGAATGACACCCCACTGTGGTGTCAGAACGCGAGCGTGACCGAGCCACAGCGAGAGCTGTCACGGCTTGCCGTGACTGAGGGATTGTTTTGTGGAACTGTAGAAAAGTTAGATTGGAGAAGAACGGACAATCCCTCCGCCTCACATTCGTTCGGCACCTCCCTTTACACAAGGGAGGCGAAATCGTGTTGCCACATTTGTGGCGGTAGGGCAACTACCGCAAGTGGCGAATTGTTCGACGAGCATTTATGCTCAGCGTGTGAAATGCCCCGCGGGGGCTTGTGCAAGCCACCGGCACGGCCGGTGGTCATGACTTTGCGCGGTATTGCACACACGGGGCGTGCTGAGGGATTGCGGCTTACAGCTTATCCACGGGGAAAAGGATCTTCAGCTGGTTGACCTTGCTCTGGTAGGTGGCCTGCTGCTTATCGCGCAGGAGCTTTGCCTGAATATCCTTACGCACGTCCGCAAGGGCAGGTGCCTCGGCGGTCTTTTTGCCGTTGAGGCGGATGAGGTGATAGCCGAACTGCGTGCGCACGGGGGCCGAGATCTCGCCGATCTCCATAGCGAAGCAGGCGTTTTCAAACTCGGGTACCATCTGGCCGCGGCCAAAATCACCGAGAGAGCCACCCTGCTCCTTGGAGGGGCAGCTGCTGTGTGCGCGGGCGGCATCCTCAAAGCTGATGTCACCTGCGTTGATCTTTTCCAGAACAGAGAGGGCTTCTTCCTCGCTCTCTACGAGGATGTGGCTGGCGTTTACCGTTTCGCCGCCGCCCATCTTGTCCTTGTTCTCCTCGTAGAACTTAACGATGTCCTCCTCCTTGACAGAGGCGGCAGAGATGGCCTTCTCGATCGCGTAATTGACAAGCAGGGTTTCCTTGGCGGCCTTGAGCTGTGCCTTGAAGGCCGGCTCTGCCTCAAAGAGATTGCGGCTGGCCTCCAGGAAGAAGAGCTTGCGGTTGATCAGCTCCTCAAGGATCGCTGCGCGCCCCTCTGCGGTGCGGTAAGCTTCACCGCGCGGGCCGAGTGAGGCCAGAAATGCCTCCATGTCTGCCTCTGTGATCGGCTGACCGCCGACCGAGGCCAAAATTCTTGCATCCATAACAGATCCTCCATGATCATATCATATTCCATGACAGTATAACACATCTTTGGGGAAAAGGCAAGCAAAAACCGAAAAATTACCAAAAGGCAGCAAATGTTCACGGTATCGTCATTTTTTCGTGATATAATAAAAAAACTATCGAAAAAAGGAACGGTAACAACTATGGGTAAGCAATGGCTTTCATTTCTGATGGCACTTTTGTTTTTTATTCCCACCTTCTTTGGGTATGAGCTTCCCTTTGGCGCAAACGGCAAATCTGCCTATGAGATCGCCTGTGAGAACGGCTTTGAGGGCGACTATCGCGAGTGGCTGGCCTCCTTGGAGGGCAAGGACGGCCATCAGGAGATCACCACGGTCATCCAGGGCGCGGAGGATGTTACCGCGCAGGCGGCGGCCAAGGCACTTTGCAGTGCCGTGAGCGTGCGTACCGAGGCGGCCGGCGGCTCGGGTGTGATCTGGAGACTGGATAAGGAAACGGGTGAGGCGTACATTATTACCAATCATCACGTTGTCTACAACGGCGATAACGAGAGTAAGATCGCAAGCGAGATACAGGTATATCTTTACGGCACCGAATACGCCGAGTACGCCATTCCCGCTACATATCTTGGCGGCAGTATGTACTACGATCTGGCTATTCTTCACGTGGCCTCCTCGGATCTGATGCGCACAAGCGTGGCACAGCCCTGTGAGTTTTCCGAGGTAAGCACGCCCATCGTCGGACAGCGGGTGCTGGCTGTAGGCAACGCCAAGGGAAAGGGCATCTCGGTCACGGCGGGTATCGTGTCGGTGGAGAGCGAGCATATCACGATGACGGCGGTGGACGAGGTCACGGAGGTCACCTACCGTTCGATGCGTATCGATGCTGATGTTAACTCCGGCAACAGCGGCGGCGGCCTTTTTAACAGCGAGGGACGGCTGATCGGCATCGTCAATGCCAAGCACATGGAAACCAATGTGGAGGGCATCGGCTACGCCATTCCGCTTTCGATCGTTCGTGCCGTGACAGATAACATCATGGCTACCTGTAACGGCCGGGAATATACGGTTTTGCGCCGTGTGTTTATCGGGGCTATGGTCAAAACGGCAGACATCCGCACCGAGATGGATCCCGAAACGGGAACCATACGGATGATCGAGGTCAATACGGTGGCAGAGATCGTGGAGAATGCACTTTGCGAGGGCGTCCTGCAGGTGAATGACGTATTCCTCTCGATTCGCGTGGACGACCGCGCACCGGTGACGATCACGCGCCAGCATCATCTGATGGAGGAGATCCTATACGCCCGTGCGAACAGCACCATTCGCTTGACCGTGCAGCGCGGAACGGACACCGTATCGCTCACGCTTGAGATCCCACCCGAGGCCATTTCGGAATATTAAAATACGCCCCGAGGGAGCCGTACAGCTCCCTCGGGGCCTTCATTTTGCATAAAAAAACGACCTGCCGAAGCAGGTCGTTTTTCTCTTATCAGATCTCGTCGATCCCAAGGATACCGTCGTACTGATCCAGGGGCGTTTCGTTCTCGTCTGAACCAAACATCAGATCCTCAGCCATGAAGGAGAGACACTCGATTTCGGGGGATTCGTATTTTTTCATAGACCTTTCCTCCTGCTTAGTTCGTGCGGATGCCTGCCTCATACAGGCACATCATGGCGTTTACAAGCGTGCGGAGCTTGAGATCGGTGGAGCCGGCCATACGCGTGCAGTAGGTAGAAACGCTGTAGCGGACGGTATCCGAGATCACGTTGCCCTCTGCATCGACCACACGGAAGTAGTACATGGTATCAAAGCTGGCGATGGAAATGCCGTCCATGATGTACTTATGACCGGTATTGTCGGAGGTTGCGGTCATGGTGAGCTGCTCTGCGTGGAGGACGCTTGTAAACGACTTATCGCCTGCGATCTCCAGTGTAGCACCTGCTGGGAGATCTCTCACAACCAGCTTGATGCCGATCTTCTCGTTTACGGTCAGCGAAGCACCAACGATGGTGACCTCGTCGTTGCCCTTATAATCCACAGCACCCATGATATCGTTATAGGTGCCGGTAAAGGAGGGAACGCTCGGGATATCGCCCTCGCCGAAGAAGGCCTCAAAGGCCGCGGTGTAGTGGAGGGCTGCTTTTGCAAGAGCCTCATAGTCCGAGCCTTCATAGAGTGTCATCAATCGGTTGAAGGTGTAGGTCTTTTCCTCACCAAGGATCCTGGTGCTTGCGTCTACATTGTAGAAGGGCTGCACGGTAAATTCTTCATCTGCA
Source organism: Eubacteriales bacterium (assembly GCA_045655145.1). GTDB lineage: Bacteria > Bacillota > Clostridia > Oscillospirales > CAG-272 > UBA1740. The sequence continues at coordinate 9,312 of JAZOOW010000150.1, forward strand.
TCGGCAGGAGCCAGCGAGATGGAGTCAGCCTCCTCACCGTTGATAAGCACGCCGCCATCGAATTCGTATCCGTCGGGAAGAATCGCCGCAAAGTCAACAGCCAGCGTGCTGCCGAGAGAGGGAGCTGCGGCAACGGTGGGGGTAGGATAGACTTCCTCGTAGGAGATGGTGGGGTTCCAATTCTTCAGCCACTGGTCATCTCTTGCGGGGGTGTCCTTGGGAACGGTCGCATCGGCAGGGTAGCTTCTCTTGACGATGATGTCGATCATTTCTCCCTTTTCGACAGAAACCGTGAGGGAGGCATCTGCGACGTCATCCCAGCCCTCATCCGTGGAGGAGCCGAAGGTAAACCAGTCGGCATTCGAGGGAGAAACACCGGTTTCTGCATCCTTTGCGGTGTTGAGAGAGGGGTTGGGCTGACCGATGTGCTCCTCTGCACCAAGGACGCAAACGCCGTCAACACAAACGAGAAGCTGTATATTATCGGCCTTCGGAAGGTTGATCTTTATCTTGCCGCCGACCATGGCCTGGTAGGAAAGGCCGGTTGCGGATTCCTGATAGCCGGCAGAGTTGTGGCCAAGCAGGATGTCACCGTTTTGGAGAACAGCACCGCAAAGCGGTGCTCTGTCATTGGCCCAAGCCTGCAGATAACCGCGGTACCATTCGCGTTTTGGCTTGGTACCCTGCTCAACGACCATCACAAGCATGCCGGAGGTCTTGTGGGGAGTGGTAAAGGTCCAGCCGCTGCGGTATGCCTCAAGCGTCAGCTTGTCGGGGGTTGCGGGATCGTTGTCATCATCCGTACCGGAAACGATCGGCAGACCGTCACGGTAGCCTGCGCTTTTGTAGATCGGGTAGACATCGATCACATCGGCCTCGGGGACAGCCACAAGGCCAAGCACCATCTCCGCAAGGTTGATGTATTTCTTGGTTGTGGCATCCCAATATGCCCATGTCAGAATATCATCAGCGGTGAGTCCGTACTCTGCAAGGAGATGGTCATTCGGGAGAGATTGCTCCTTTAGCATTGTGGTGCTGACGATAGCACCGTGCGCGGTGGTCAGCGTTTTCTCATCGTAGGTTGCACCGATACGGAAATTGACCGTGGGCCCGACATCTTGCGCGGCACCGTTTTCCAAGGAGGTGAGTGTCAGTGCAGGAAGGGCCAAAAGGACCATAGAGAGAGCAAGGAGAAGGGATAGAATTCTTTTGCTCATAATGCTGCCTTTCTTGTGCCATATTTTACATTATTATAGCATGTATGCAGATGCGCGTCAATTTGCAAAAAACACAAAAGTCCCGTTAACGAATTGTGCATTTTGTACAAGTCCTCAAGCGTGGAAAAAACACATAAATCTTGCGGAGGTATGTATACTTTTTTGTTGCGCGGAAAGGATAAAAGGGAGGCCTCTGCCGAGGCATTGGTTGACACCCGTCCGACTCGGCGGAAGGAAAAGGAGGAGTTCGGCTTTGGAGGCTATGAAGCAGGATTACAGAGAAAATGTCAAGCATTTCCGTACGGCACTCCGTGTGGCAGAGAATTTTGACGTGATTGAGCGCCGCATACCCGTCGGACGGGATGAAATGACGCTGTTTTTCATTGACGGCTTTGTCAAGGATATGGTCATGCAACGACTCATGCAGTATTTTATGGGGCTCTCCGGCCTTTGCGGGGAGCATGAGGACCCTTGCGCGTATTTCGCCGATGCGCATGTTCCGTATGTGGAGGTTGACCGTTCGGGAGATGCCGCTTTTTTGCGGATGATGGTGCTCTCGGGCGCGGTGCTTCTTCTCGGCAGCACCTTCGGTGCGGAGGGGATCGTGATCGACGCACGCACCTATCCCGCGCGGAACACCGAGGAGCCGGATAACGACCGCGTGATGCAGGGGGCGCACGACGGCTTTGTGGAAACCTTGATCTTCAACACGGCACTTATCCGCCGCCGTATTCGGGATACCGCTCTGACGATGCAATATGTGACGGTTGAGGGGGTATCCAAAACCGATGTGGTGCTCTGCTATATGGCAGACCGTGCCGATCTTGCCTATGTCAAGCGGCTGGAAAAAAAGCTGGGGGAGATCGCCCCCACGCATATTACCATGGGCACCGAGAGCCTGGCCGAAACGCTGATCCGCCGCCGCTGGTACAACCCCTTTCCCAAGGTGCGCACGACCGAGCGGCCGGACGCGGCGGCGGCAGAGCTCCTTGAGGGGCGCGTGCTGCTTCTTTGCGATACAACGCCGCAGGTCATGGTGCTCCCCACGGCGATCTTTGACTTTATGCAGGAAACCCACGATTACTATTTTCCGCCACTGACAGGCTGTTATTTGCGGCTGGTGAGGCATCTTGTTTTTTGGGCGTCGCTCGTCATCACGCCGATTTGGTATTTCTTTGTTTCGCATCCTGCGTGGTTGCCGGAATGGCTTTTGTTCCTTTTGCCGCAAAAGGAGTATGCCGTACCCATTCTTGTCCAGCTTCTCCTGGCGGAGATCGCCATTGACGGGCTGAAGCTGGCCTCGATGAACACGCCGGACGTGCTGTCGGGCTCGCTCGGCATCATCGGCGGTCTTATTTTGAGTGATTTTGCGGTGGAGGTCGGGTGGCTGTCTGCCGAGGTGATCCTCTATATGGCTTTTGTAGCCATTGCCAGCTTCACGCAACAGAATCCGGAGCTTGGGTACGCCTTTAAGTTTTTGCGCGTTTTGATCCTGCTTTTGACGGCGGCGCTTGGCATATGGGGGCTTGTGGGCGGTGTGTTGCTCGTTCCCGTTTTGCTCATCACCAACGAAACGCTGACAGGAGAGCATGGCTATTTGTATCCACTTCTTCCATGGAACGGACGGGCGATGGCGCGGCTTTTCTTCCGCCTGAAGAAGCGAAATTGAGGCAAAAAGAAAAAATAAAGAAAAAAAGCAAAAAATCCTCTTGACAAAATGAGGAAACTTTGCTATAATCATACACGCTGTGAAAAACAGCGTATTGCGGAATTGTGTAACGGTAGCACGGCAGACTCTGACTCTGTTTGTTGGGGTTCGAATCCCTATTCCGCAGCCAGAAAAAAGCACATCTGTAAACAGATGTGCTTTTTTCAGTTATATTCGCCTACGGCGAGTTCTATGCACAGGTGCGTGATATGTCCTTTGGACGTGGTATGCGCTTCACGCGTTGGAAGTTACAAGGCGAATATAATATCACTGTGAGCGGAGCGAACAATATCACTTTTGCGAAGCAAAAATATCACGCTGACGAAGTCAGCATATCACTAAACTCTTTACAACTCATAACTTTTGTGATATACTATATTCGAGGTGATGACAGTGGCAGAAAGTATTTTGAGAGATAAATCCAAAGAGTTTGCGAAGCAGATCGTTTTTCTTTGCCGAGATATAAAGGCAACTATGAAAGAGTCAGTTTTAACAAATCAGCTCTTGCGTTCAGGAACATCTATCGGTGCAAATATTCACGAGGCACAATATGCGCAAGGAACATAGGATTTTATATCAAAATTGGAGATTGCACAAAAGGAGTGCTACGAAACTGAATATTGGATGGAATTACTTTTTGAAACGGGTTATATTCCCGAAAATGTTTATAAGCCTCTGCAAAATCAATGCGGACAAATTCGCAGAATGTTGATTTCTTCCCTCAATACAACGAAAGCAAATCAAAGTAACAAATAATTTTCAAAAACTTTTCTTGCATTCTCGTCCCTTTTCGGTATAATGTGTTTACCACCCGAAAGGAGAACGAAAATGCCAAATCTAAAACCATACTATCAAGTAAAACTAACTCTACTGCGATGCAAGCTGTCTTTTCTCGAAAATCCTCCAAAAAATGAGGACGAGCAATACGCTTATGATATAATTCAAAAGGCGTATGAGATCAATGAGAAAAATATAAAAATGCTTGATTTTGATAAGAACAAAAAGCTGTTAGAGAATTATTGCAGGTGGCTTGATAGCAGACGAAAATGATGAAAGGCGGTGAATTTGTGGAACATTATAAATCTCAAATCATTGATTTTATAGAGGGGAGAACTTCCCCCGAAATATTCTATGTTTGGTTTGAATCCAACCCGCAGGTGTTAGATTGGCTGCAAAGCATGATTCCCGAAGGCAAAACTATACGTGACGGGGTTGAAGTAAAAATAGATTATTTCTTAAAAAATCTTCCGCAATCAAAGCAAGATGAAATATATGCAGCGTATCAAAGCCTATGCGAAGTTATAGATATCGATCGAGCAAAGAAACTTGTTGATTTACTATGCGAACTTGACGCCAAAGCAATACGGTTTACCAATGATACCAACGCAGAATTGTTCACCAGCGATATGAATCTTTTGTTATACAATTTCAAAAACGTGTTGGATAATCCAAGCAAATACAGACCTTCTTATGCGCAACATATGTGTGAATCCGTAAAAAGTTTTTTTGAGAGGGAATATACTACCGTGCAAGAGGTTCCCTATAATGTAAAGACGCTATATTTCCATAATAAAACGCGTAGCAAACTGTGGACATACGTCAATATTCAATCGTGGTTACATGAGCTTATGACAGAAATCTATCCCGATGAATCCATAGAGGAAGATGGATCTCTTCAGGAAAAAGCATCGTTTATGATGGATGTGTGTCCCGAATATATTGAAGGACACGAAATCGACGAGGCGGGTATTATCGAGGCTATTATAGAGCAAGTTCCCGAAGCTTTGCCAAAAGCAAAGAGAAAAAAGCAGATTAAAGAGCTTATCAAAAAAGAATTTCATATTGAGGGATCGAAATATCCTCGGTGGGTACAAGGTGGAGAATGGCCTGTTTCAAAAAGCGGAAAACCAATGCGCTTTGTAGAGCAAAAACGAAAAAAGGGCAAGGAATATGCAGAAATGCTTTATACGCAGTTTTCCTTTGAAGATGTGGAAACGGGTGAAATTCGCGTAATTGATCAATTCACTTGATATGTCATCTATTTCGGTCAGATGGAAAAATCGAAAAAATACGATAAAATCGGTTTTATCGTTAGAAAACAGCTTTAAAAATAGTTAAATAGTCCTCAAAATCCTTGAAATATCTATTTTTTTGACATGTCATCTAAAACGGTCGCCAAACACAACGGAAAACAGCCACCCAAAAGGGTGCCTGTTTTCCGTTTTTTAACGCTGCGGAATAGGGATTCGAACGGGGAGCGGGAGTGAATGACATGCCGGTGGCATGTCAGAGCCGCGACTGACCGAGGCGAGGAGAAAAGCCGAAATTACGCTCGGCTTTTCGAGGCCGAGCCGAGAGCGAATCCCCCCAAACAATGAACAGCCACCCTTTTGAGTGGCTGTTTTCCGTTTTTTAACGCTGCGGCACATCTCCTGCTTTTATGGCATAACCTACACCGATATTAAAATTACAAAGCAGGAGATCGATATGTATCACAGAAAAAGTGACACAAGCGAAAAGAAGCTATATTCCATTCTTCAAAAATTACCCGAGGCAGTAGCCGTGATGAACGGAAGCGTACAACACAGACAAATCAACGGTACGGTTAAATTCTATCAAGCGCGGCGCGGCGTTTTGGTGGTAGCGGATATCATGGGACTGCCCATCTCGGAGGGAACGTGTGGGGGCAATATCTTTGCTTTCCATATTCACGGAGGCATGTCTTGTACGGGAAACGATGAGGATCCCTTTGCTGATGCAGGGGCTCATTACAATCCCGACAATTGCCCGCACCCCTATCACGCGGGCGATATGCCGCCGCTTTTTGCTGTGGGCGGGGAGGCCTTTCTTGCCTTTTTCACCGACCGCTTCGACGTGAATGAAATCCTTGGGAAAACGGTCATCATTCATGACGGTGTCGATGATTTTACGTCCCAGCCCTCGGGAAATGCAGGCAACAAGGTTGCTTGCGGCCTGATATCGAGTGTAAGTCGTTGAGAGAAAATGACAAGGGTACATTTATTTTGCATTTCGATGTCTATATTGTACCGAGGACATTCTAAAATAAAGAAAGGCTTAACTACTGTTGCATGACGCGTATTGGTTCCGCGCCAAGGACGGTACCTACACCGTGGCGCGCATCGACCGTGAAAACGGCGGCAGATACGTTATTCGGCCCCTGATCTGCAAGACCTGTGAGGGGACAAAGACCCACGGCACCTACCTCTGGGGAGAATTTGAGGAACTACAGGCGGTGGAGGATAAGCTCATTAACGGGCCGTACATCCACCACTTTGTGGAGGTAGAGGGCGACTACACGCGCGAGATTAAGGACCTTTGCAAGTATTTTCCCAACCTACACCCCGACAAGGTGGAGGGCTGAGCGCAAAATAAAGACCTTTGTGTATTTGTTTACACAAAGGTCTTTATTTTTCTTCTGTTCTGCCAAGCAGATAGTCAAGCGAAACATCAAAATAGTCGGCGAAACTGATCAGCGTTTGATAATCTGCCTCGCGCTCCATGGTTTCATATCGGCTTATGGTATTTTGATTCATGTTTAAGTCAAGAGCAAGTTTAAGCTGGGAGATGTTTCGCTCCTTTCGAAGCTCTTTCAGACGAAATTTCATATTACCCCCATTTTTTGAGAATTTGCAAAAAATCTCTTGACATCATTATACCAGTATGGTATAATTTTAATATCCCAATTCGGGATATTAAAAGGGGGTTAATTTGTAATGGATTCGGTAATGGCAGGAGCAATGGGAGAAATTGTGTTGAACTATATCTTGGCTATAGGTTCATTAATAGCGGTTGTGGTGTGGTTGGCGGTGGGGGCTCATTCAGGTAATAAATTTAGGGATAATTCCCAAAAAATAAAAGTGGGAATGACAAAAGAAGAGGTTGTTGAAATTATGGGGCCTCCGTCATATACAAAGACGCAAGAAAACGGAAGTTACGAATATATCTACGAAAAAAGTGATTGGAAGGGGATTGCGAGAGGGGGAACAAAATTACGCAGGATGGAATGTGTGTTTTCCTCAAAGAACATATTGATCTCTGTAGGAAAAAATGCTAATTGTGATATGTCAGGATGGTAATGTGTGCATTTGAATGACACATGATTCTGAATTTTTGTTATGGTAGATTATGAGAACAAATAAAACCCGCCGATTTGCAAATGCAAATCGGCGTCCTTTTGTTATAAATATAAGATCACGGCCGCAGGCCCATGCCGCCCTCCAGCGTCAGCGTTTCACCCGACATATACTTAAAGTCGGGGGAGGCAAGCTGCACGCAAACGCGCCCGATCTCCAGCTCGCTGTTGCCAAAATGCCCCATCGGCGGCATTTTGACGTTGGCGCGGAAGGCCTCGGGGTTATACTGCTGCCACTTCTCCAGCTGGGAGGTCCAGGCCAGCGGGCAGACCACGTTGACGTTAATGCCGTCAGGTCCCCACTCGGTAGCGGCTACGCGGGAAAGGCCGCGGATGCCCTCCTTGGCGGCGGCATAGGCCGACTGCCCAAAGTTGCCGAACAATCCTGCTCCCGATGCAAAGTTGATAACCGTTCCTTTGGTTTCCTTCAGATACGGATAGCACGCCTTCATATAGAAGAAGGCGGAATAAAGGCCGGAGTAGATGGCCAGATTGAACTGCTCGGTGGTGTGGTCGGCAAGCGTCACACCCGAGGCGGATGCCTGTGCATTGTTGATCAGCACGTCAATTCTGCCAAACTCCGCATAAGCCTTTTCCACAACGGCACGGGCAACCGCCTCGCCGTCGTCCTTTTCGTTGATGTCCGCCTGCATGATCAGAACCTTGATGCCGTACAGAGCCTCAAGCTCCTCCTTGGCAAGCTCCAGCTTTTTTACGTTTCTGCCTGTCAGGACGAGGTTTGCGCCCTCCTTGGCGTAAGCAATGGCAATGCCGTAGCCGATCGATCCGGCAGAGCCGTCCTGCAGGGGCTCAGCCTTGCCGCCGCCCGTGATGATGGCGGTTTTACCCTTTAAGAAACTCATGATTTGCTCCTTTTATAATTTATTCTTTATGTATCCAGTATAGCATAGTATGTCAAGAAAATCAATCAAATTTTTAGTAAAAAAAGCGGATTTCTTGTTTTTTTGTGACAATTTTCGGCATTCGCTTGCTTTTTGGTGGCGATGTGATGTATAATAAAGTCGCTATCACATAAGATGTTGGGAGGAGACCATGGATACACTTGGACAGCTTTTCGGTTATTTCTTTACTCATAAGGATTTTTTGCCGCCCGCACATGAGCTGGACGGCACGCTGTTTACACCGCTCCACCTCGCTGTGTCTCTCATTCTTCTCGGCCTTATCATCTTTGCCGCTATCCGTCTGCGGCACATGAGCGAGCGCAATCTGCGCATCTGCCTTCTCGTGCTTTGGGCGACCGTTACCCTGCTTGAGGTCGCCAAAACGCTTTGGGAAACCCACGCAGGTGCCTCCGTCCGCTTTGAGATCTGGGGACAGCTGCCGCTGTATCCCTGCAGCATTTTCATGTACGCCATGCCGCTTGCCATCTTCGGGAAGGGGCGCGTGCGTAATATGGGATGCGGCTACGTCTGCACGCTGGGGCTCCTCGGTGCGGCCGTCAACTTCTTCTATCCAGTCAACGTCATCGGACGCTATTCCTGCATCTCCTTCGCGGGCATGCAGACGCTCCTGTTCCACGGCACGATGCTCTTTTGCGCACTTCTTATGCTCCTTTCGGGCTATCATTCCTATCGGAGCGCACGCAAGCCGATTGATCTTCTCATGCCCGCCGTGCCTGCGCTGGCGGTGTCGGTCGTGGCGAATATCGTCAACTTTACGCTGGATACAGACTATATGTTCTTCCGCCTGCGCTCCTTCTTCTTTGCCCCCCTTGGGGCCGCCCTGCCTGTGCCTGTATCGGTTCTTCTCGTGTACCTGCTTTATCTCATCATTCACACAGCACCTTATCTCCCCTCCTATTTTGCAAGCAGACGACGCACAAAGGAAAGCCAATAAGCGACTTTAGACGCTTTTGAAGGGCCTTGGACGGGGAGTGGTTTTTTGCTGCTTTACCGATTATCATCTCATCACATACAGAAGCAAAGCCGACTGGGGGTTGGTGTGCTTGATGATCCTGCGCCGCTGGCGCGGATGCAGAGTATTGTATCGTCCCCCCGTAGTGACGGCTTCATTCCGCATGATAACGGATAACGCGCGCTATATCAAGAACAGGAATCTAAAAAACAAAAAAGATACGGCAAGCCCTTTTTGGGGCTTGCCGTATGGTATGCTTGCGGCAATCAGGCCGCATTCTTTTTCTTTTTGCCGATCAGATAGATCGTAAGAACAGAGAGGGAAAGAAGCGCGATGCCGATACCAAGTGTAGCGAGAGCGGCTACGGCGTAATCGGTGGTGGCAGTGACGATAAAGCCAACGATCAGGTAGGACACAAAGGTCACAGCCGCGCACAGCGAAGCATAGGGAAGCTGTGTCTTGACGTGGTCGATGTGGTTGCACTGTGCGCCCACACTTGCCATGATGGTGGTATCCGAGATGGGGGATACGTGGTCACCGTAGACAGAGCCGGCAAGGATAGCGGAAATGGCAAGAATGATGTTGGGGGAGGTTCCCTCACCAAGTAGCGTGATGGCTACGGGGATCAGGATACCAAAGGTACCCCACGAGGTGCCGGTGGCAAAGCTGATGGCGCAAGCGAGCAGGAAGAAGATCGCGGGGATCAGGGCCAGTGCAAAGCCACTCTCAACAAGGCTGCTGAGGTTGGTTTCTACAAACAGACGGGCATCGAGATAGCCGCCCTTGGCACCCATAATGCCGCTGAGCGTCCATGCGAAGATCAGAATGAGGATCGAGGGAACCATGGACTTGAAGCCCTGTGTTAGGCTGTCCACGCACTCGGAGAAGGAAAGTGCCTTGGAGGCAATGTACACAATAAAGGTGATGAGGAGCGCAACCACCGAGCCAACGCCCAGAGAAAGGCCTGCATCACAGTTCGAGAAGGCTTCAATTACACCGGAAACTCGCGGAATGAATTCCATTACACCATCATCTCCGTTATAGAAGAAGCCGTTGTAGATCATAGAGCCGACACAGCAGGCGATCAGGATCACGATCGGAACGATCAGATGCCATACGCGGCCGCCGGGCTTGCCCATGTCGTCAAGATCCTCGGAGGGAAGCTCGGTCTCACCTGCAAGCAGGTCGCCCGTCGTTTCGGCAACGACCTCGTTTTTCTTCATCTTGCCAAAGTCCACCTTCAAGAGGATAAAGGCGATCATCATGCCGATGGTGAGCAGGGCGTACAGGTTGAAGGGGATGGTCATGATAAAGGAAACGATCGCATTGTCGCTGTCAAGGAAGCCGCTGACAGCCGCCGCCCAGGAGGAGATGGGAGCAATGATGCAGACAGGTGCGGCAGTAGAGTCAATGATGTATGCGAGCTTGGAGCGGGAGATCTTGTGCTTGTCGGTAACGGGGCGCATGACCGAGCCGACCGTCAGACAGTTGAAGTAGTCATCCACAAAGATCAGGCAGCCCAAGGCTACGGTGGAGAGCAGCGCGCCCTTACGGGTCTTGATGCGTGCGGTCGCCCACTCGCCGTATGCGCGCGTGCCGCCCGTGCGGGAGAGCATCACGGCAAAGATGCCGAGCACGACGAGGAATACGAGGATACCGCCGTTCTCACCCAGCTTTTCGCTGATGAGCATAGTAAGATAAGAGAATGCGTTGAGAATGTTGCCCTCGGTGTACAAAAGAGCACCGACGAGGATCCCCGCAAACAGAGAGGGGTACACCTTTTTGGTGATCAGTGCCAGTACGATGGCAACGATGGCGGGCACAAACGCCCAAAAGGTACCGGACATAGAAAACTCCTTTCATAAGCGGCAGCATGACAGGGGGAGTGTGGCCGCATTTTCTTCATTATAGTGAATGAAAACGAAAAAGTCAACAATTTTTCACTTTTTTTGTCATAAAAACTAAAATTTACGGGTTCCCCTTTTCCGTGTGCGCGTGTTGCCGTTCCCGCTTTTCGGCGGCGCGCGTTTTTCAAATTTACTGCGATAGGCACGGCAGAAATAACTGACGTTCTCAAAGCCTGCGGTCTGGGCGGCCTCTCTCGTGGTGGCATCGGGGTGCGCCATTAAAAAATTCCGTGCGTATTGCAGGCGGACATGCAGAGCATACTGAAAGACCGTCATGCCGTAAAGGCGCTTGAAATCGTGACACAGCTTGGAAACCGAAATGCCGCCCACAGCAGCAAGATCCGCAAGCGTGAGCCTTCCTGCAAAGTGCTTTTCAATGTGAAAGAGGATGCGGCCAAGCTCCGAGAGGCGGCGTGCAATGTACCAGCCGCGCAAAAGAAAGCCCATCCCCGCCGCGCTGATAAAAAAGCACAGCAGGTTCAAGGGGGGTGGAGTGCCGCGCAAAAAAGGCCAGAATGCCGCTGGCAAGGAGGATCAGCGCACCCGCGATCAGCGCCGCCGGAAGGTCGGTTACATACGGATCAAGCAACAGTGCCACGGCAGAGCAGAGAAGAAGGAAAAGAAGCGATACGAGCGAAACGATGCTGATTTTTTCATGATAGGCTCCCTGTTGATGATTGACTATCTCCATTACAGCAAAAGAGGGGAGAGAATGCAAGTAGCCCTCCCTCGACCACAGCGGTCAGGGGGTAATAAGATTCCCTCCGTAGAGAAGGTATACCCCCGTGTGTTGCGAGAGGGCATGAAACGCAGGAAAAAACACGGACCGCCGAGGTTCTCGCCGTGGCTCGGTCACGCCACGGCTCTGATATGCCACCGGCATATCATTCACTACCGTGGTGCCGCTACGCTACGTCGGTTCCTACCAAAATTCCGCAATTTCAAAACCCCGCAGGGGAGGGGCTTCTCCATAAAGGGAATAAGCCCCTCCCGCTTTACAAATCGATCCCCCCGCCGCGGCGGGGGGATCTTGTCATATTATGCGGAAATTACCACGCGGTCGGAATGCCGTTCATATATTGTTACTCGATTGCGCCGTGCACTTGCATTACCTTGGATAGGTAAGAGGTAGCGTAGCTGGAGCCTGCACTGCAAGCAGCCTCAACCTCAGCAACAGTTTTAGCATCCCTAAACTGGCGAAGTGCGAGCGGGATCAATGCATTCAGTTCATTCCTTTGAGCATCGGTGAAAAGCTGTACAGCAGTGTCGGCGTAAACCTTGTACATATCAGCCAGCTTATCCTGCTTGTGGAATGCTAGGATGTAAGCATCACCCTCTGCAACGGTTGAGGCAAAAAGTACATTGTTAATTTCACCGTTGTAGCAGTCAGCATAGAACTTGTTGAGTTTCTCAATGATTGCGGGCGTGTCTGCAATGATTTCATCGTAATCAGATGCAGGATCGAGAAGCATGATGGCATCAATGAGTGCTTGGATAGCATCTCTGTCGGCTTCTACCTCCTCTGCCTTTCGTTCAAACATGGCAATTAGAGTGTTATCCATCCCCATGATAAATGTATAGGTGGCGGTGGTGCTCATTAAAGTGCCGTTACAATACCAACCGATGAAATTATATTCCGGGTAAGGTGTGGCTTCTACTGTTACATGGCTACCATACGCATAATTGCCGGTACCGTTGACACTTCCGATGTTGGACTTATTCGATTGTACAGTCAAAGTGTAGTTGTTGGCTTGCCATTCGGCAGTTAATGTAACATCGCTTGCCTGTGTCCATGTGCCGTTTTTGATTTGCTTGCCGTCAGAGAACCAGCCAGCAAAAGAGTATCCCGTCTTTTTGGGGGTGGCAAGGGTGCAGGAGCTGTCATAAATAACCGATTGCTGGGAGGGAGTTACCGTGCCACCGTTTGCATCATAGGTGATGGTGTACTGATTGGCCGTCCAATTTGCGGTAAAGCTCTTGTCACCCGTAGAGCCCTTTGCAATCGTCAATTGAAGGACGGGCGTGGTCTGCCCCTCGTAAGTCCAACCTGCAAAGGAATAGCCCGTTCTTTCGGGAGCAATCAAAGTCACGGCATTTTCAATAGTGTATGTGTCGGGGTTGGTGTGTTCACCACCGTTGAGAACATAGGTAATGGAATACTGATTGGTTGTCCAATTTGCTATAAAAGTTTTATCGCCCGTAGAGCCTTTTGCGATTGTGACTTCACGGACGGGCGTGGTCTGTCCCTCGTAAGTCCAACCTGCAAAGGAATAGCCCGTTTTTTCGGGAGCAGTTAAA
>JAZOOW010000151.1:0-5215 GCA_045655145.1 Eubacteriales bacterium
AGTACGGACGTTTTTGTCTGTACTCCTTTTCACACGTCTTGCCCCGCAAGGTATAGTGTGTTATACCTTTTAGGTATATTGTCGGGCGGTAAGATTTTTAGTTATATGCCTCGCACGGCTCGGCGTGATATTTTTGCTTCGCAAAAGTGATATTGCTCCCTCTGGTCGCAGTGGTATTCTATTCGCCTTTGTTACTTCAAACGCGCGTAGCGCATATCACTGCCGTAGGCAATATCACGCAGGTCGTGCATATCACTCGCCGCAGGCGAATAGAGTTGGCACACCTGCTTTATCGCAGGTGCGCCACGGCCGTCTTTTCTTTTATATTCAGATATATTTCTTCATTCTCTTGATGTTGTCCTGTTCAAAATCGATCACACGCTGACAGACCTCTTGCGCCTCTTCTGTATTTTCTTTTTCCTTCATACGGTTCAGGTTTTTCGTCATGTCAATGATACCCATGTTGGATCCGTTGATCATGAGCTCTGCCATATGAGAGGTGCTTCTGTCCATCACCGTGTGCATCATCATGCCGATCCTGGCAGGGATCTGGACAAGAGGATTTTCTTTTTTTGCATCCTCGTGCGCATCGTTGATTTTTTCCTTGGCCAACCGTGCAAAATAACGGTAGCCGTCCATGTGGAGTGCCATGTCGTGGCGCAGCTTTTCATCCGTTGTCTTGGGCATCAGTATCGATATGGCATCATAGCCGGTGTCTGCGTTTTTATATAATTCGCGATAAAATTCAAGCTCTGTCATCGCAATTCTCCTTCTTTATTTGCTTTTATTGTACGCAATTTTATCGGGCTTATTCTCCCCCCCTTGATTTTCTCTCAAAAATATGATATACTGGATATTCAGAAGACGGCTTGCATAAGAATAGTAAAAATGCAAGCAAGGAGATGTATATGTTTGTCGAAAAAACACCTAAAGAAATTTTTGAAAATCCGTTTTCTCTGATCGGGGAGGATTGGATGCTCTTGACGGCTACAAAGCCCGACGGCAGCTTTAATACAATGACAGCCTCTTGGGGAGGCGTTGGCGTTCTGTGGGGAAAGCCCGTCTTCTATTGCTTCATTCGCCCGCAACGCTATACGCATGAGTTCTCCGAGGCAGGGGATACGCTCACGGCATCCTTTTTTTCGTCCGATTACAAAAAAGCGTTGACATTTTGCGGGAAATACAGCGGCCGTGACGTGGATAAGATCAAGGAAACAGGTCTGACTCCTGTACGCGATGGGAATGCGGTATGTTTCGAAGAAGCGAAGCTCGTCCTTGTAGGCAAAAAGCTGTATCGTGATGAGATACGACCGGAGGAAATCCTTGATCCTTCGATTCTGGATCATTATTATCCCGATAAGGACTATCACACCGTATACGTATTTGAAATTGAAAAGGTGCTTTCCTGCGAATAAGGAAGGAAAAAGTATGGCAGAAGAAAAAAAGGCAAGGAAGATCATCGCTGATAACCGCAAGGCAAGACATGATTATTTTGTGATGGAAACCTATGAGGCCGGCATTGAGCTTTTCGGAACGGAAGTAAAATCTCTCCGCCGCGGAACCGTGAATTTGAAGGATTCCTATTGCACGATCGAGGAAGGCGAGCTCTTTGCGCTTGGGATCCATATCAGCCCGTACGAACAGGGCAATATTTTCAACCGCGATCCGCTCCGTGAGAAGCGGCTCTTGATGCATAAGCGTGAAATTTTGAAGCTGATGGGGCTTGTTGCGCGGGAGGGATACACCTTGGTTCCGCTTTCCCTCTACTTTTCGGGATCGCGTGTCAAGGTGGCACTTGGGCTTTGCAAGGGCAAAAAGAATTACGATAAACGCGATACCGAGATGGAGCGTTCCGTCAATCGCCAGATCGAGCGCGTGACCAAGGGTGACCGCAGCGATTTTTAAGACGTAGGCCGTTTTCCGAAAAGAAAACGGCCCCTCTTTTATACAAACTTTGGGAAAACTCTTTACAATCTCGCTTTGTTGTGTTAAAATGAATGGGTAATTTGTTTAGAAAGGGAGTGCTACTTGTGCATCATCTTCAACTTCCAAAGCAGTATGCGCCGATCCTCTCCTTGCGTCAAACGGAGGAGGCCATCAAAAAAGTAAAGGACTTTTTTGAACGGGAGCTTGCCAATCAGCTGAATTTGACGCGCGTATCAGCTCCTGTGTTCGTAGATAGCCACAGTGGTCTTAACGATGACCTCAACGGCGTGGAACGCCCTGTTTCCTTTGATCTTTTGAGCGGCGAGCAGCTGGAGATCGTGCATTCGCTTGCCAAATGGAAGCGTGCAGCCCTCCGTACCTACGGATTTTCGGTAGGGGAGGGGCTTTATACAGACATGAATGCCATCCGCCGCGACGAGGATCTGGATAACATCCATTCCATGTATGTGGATCAATGGGACTGGGAAAAGATCATCCGTCATGAGGACCGCAATCGGGATACGTTGCACGCTCTGGTGCGTGCCATTTATGCGGCGCTTCTTTGTACGGAAGAATATATCATGGGTGAATATAGCTTTCTCGACAAGCTTCTGCCTCCCGAGATCACCTTTATGACAACGCAAGAGCTCGAGGATGCATACCCTGACCTCACAGCCAAGGAGCGCGAGTATCGCGCGGCCAAGGAGCACGGCGCTGTCTTTTTGGAGGGGATCGGGGGCAACCTCAAAAGCGGCAAGCCGCATGACGGCCGCGCGCCGGATTATGACGATTGGACGCTCAACGGAGATATTCTCGTGTATTATCCCGTTCTTGACATTGCTCTTGAGCTGTCTTCGATGGGTATCCGCGTGGATGAGGAGGCCATGCGCCGTCAGCTCGCCCTCCGCGGCTGTACCGAGCGCGCAGAGCTTCCGTTCCACCGCGCTCTTTTAGCAGGCGAGCTTCCGTATACCGCAGGAGGCGGCATCGGGCAATCCCGTCTTTGCATGTTCTTCCTGCGTAAGGCACACATCGGTGAGGTGCAGGCCTCCTACTGGCCGCCCGACATGATCGATGCCTGCCGTGACCATCAGATCTTTCTGCTATAAAAAAAGCACCGCGCTTAGTTTGCCAAGCGCGGTGTTCTGTTTAATCGGTACAGTCGCGGCAGTCGCCGAGAATGATACCGTAATCAATTTTAACGGTGACCTTAGTGTTTTTGTAGTTCTCCCAAATGGCCACCGACTCATCGGATGACGGCTTTGAAAAGAGGATCATTGGGCGATTTGCTTCCGAGATCAGCTTGCTGATGTTAAGAAGCGTAACTCTTGCACAATAAAAGGCCTGCAACGGGCGCACCGACATCAAAGAGATAACATGCACCGCCACATTTGACGACAAGACTGCTGTAATAACGGGAATGCGTGAGTGTTCGGTCACTTGTGCTCCACGGGGGGGACGTGTCATGAAAGGTAATCCCTTTTACAGATGAATTTTTTCTCATTATAACACTCTCTTCCTCTTTTGCGAATCTGAAAAATAAAAAAACATGAAAAAGCGAAGGTTTTTTTCAGCAATGTCTTGCAATTTTCATGAAAGCGTTATATAATAGAGTCAATGAATAAAAACTGGGAGGTTTAACATGTTAGTATCTGCAAAAGAAATGCTTACCAAGGCGAAGGCCGGCCATTACGCAGTCGGTCAGTTCAATATCAACAACCTGGAGTGGACAAAGGCCATTCTCCAAACAGCGGAAGAGCTGAAGTCCCCCGTCATTCTCGGTGTATCCGAGGGTGCCGCCAAGTATATGTGCGGCTACAAGACCGTTGCCGATATGGTAAAGGGTATGATCGACACACTCGGTATTACCGTTCCCGTTGCTGTGCATCTGGATCATGGTAGCTATGAGGCAGCTCTCGCTTGCATCGAGGCGGGCTTTTCCTCTGTCATGTTTGACGGCTCGCATTATCCCATCGAAGAGAACATCGAAAAGACCAAGGCTCTCGTTAAGCTCGCAGGCGAGCGCGGCATCTCTCTTGAGGCAGAGGTTGGCGCGATTGGCGGCGAGGAGGACGGCGTGATCGGCGGCGGTGAGTACGCAGATCCCGACGAGTGCAAGATGATTGCAGATCTCGGCATCAACATGCTGGCCGCAGGTATCGGTAACATCCACGGCAAGTATCCTGCAAACTGGCCCGGCCTTTCCTTTGATACGCTTGCCGCTATCTCCGAGAAGACGGGCGATATGCCCCTCGTTCTTCACGGCGGTACCGGTATTCCTGCTGACATGATCAGCAAGGCTATTTCTCTCGGCGTTTCCAAGATCAACGTAAACACCGAGTGCCAGATCGCCTTCTCGGCCGCTGTCCGTAAGTATATCGAGGAGGGTAAGGACCTTGTCGGTAAGGGCTTTGACCCCCGTAAGCTTCTCGCTCCCGGTGTAGAGGCGATCAAGGCGACCGTTAAAGAAAAGATGGAGCTGTTCGGCTCGATCGGCCGCGCATAAAAATCGTAAAAGCAAATAAGAAAAGTGCTCTCGAAACGAGAGCACTTTTCTTATTTGCAAAAGCTTTCGATATAGTGGTTAATTCCTTCTGCAATGATCTTGATCGCAACCTCACGCCCACTGACCTCGTTGACGGCCATTTCCTTGTTTTCGAGGTTTTTGTATACGCTGAAGAAGTGGCGCATCTCCTCAAATAAATGACGGGGAAGATCGTCGATGTTGGTGTAATGATTGTAGTTCGGATCCTCATAGGGGATGGCGATGATCTTTTCATCGTTGCGGCCGTTATCGATCATGGAGATCACCCCGATCGGGTAAGCGCGCACGAGGGACATCGGCTCGAGATTCTCTGCACAGAGGAGAAGCACGTCCAGCGGATCTCCGTCATCACCGTAGGTGCGCGGAATAAATCCGTAGTTTGCAGGGTAGTGTGTCGAGGTGTAGAGGATGCGGTCAAGAATGATCAGACCCGTCTCCTTGTCAAGCTCGTATTTTTTGCGGCTCCCCTTGGAGATCTCCACCACGCAGATAAAATCCTCGGGTGTGATGCGCTTGGGAGAGATGTCATGCCAGATATTAGACATAAAAGGCTCCTTTCGGTTTGAACGACGGCTTGCCCTGCATTTCTTACAGGGCATATCGATCTTTTAATGCTTCGGTATCAGTTTTTCCTTACCGCCCATGTAAGGCTGAAGTGCCTTGGGGATCAGGACGGAGCCGTCTGCTTGCAGATTGTTCTCAAGGAACGCGATCAGCATACGGGGCGGGGCGACCACGGGGTTG
>JAZOOW010000152.1:0-1815 GCA_045655145.1 Eubacteriales bacterium
GGTTTGATAACCCCTTTGAATTTGGGCAGGCCTACCAGCTGACCGTGGCAGATCAGTCGCAGTATCACGTTGTTCTGGATGCGGCGACGCTCTTACGCATTATCAACAACACAGGGTATAGCTTCTTCACAATAGGAAGCCTTGGGATGCAGTTTCCGTATGTATCTCCCGTTGGCGTTGCCTTTAACTTTCCGATTTTATTTCTTTTGGCATTTCTCCTCTCTCCCGCAGTCATTAAGGAGCTGAAGGAAAGAAGACTCTTGCTTTTCACGGTCGGCTTTATCGCCGCGGCACTTTTGATCACCGCCATCGATATTGTGTGGTCACCCTATCTCTTGGAGCGTTATCACATGGATATTTATTTCCTCTTGGGGATCGCCTGCTTTCTTGTTATCGGCGCGAAGTATCGCACCTATACGGAAAGACAGCGCGCGGGGTTTTCCTGTGCCGTGTCGATTCTTTCGGTATTTACGGTACTGTCCTCGGCACTCCTTTGCATCTGCACGGTAGGTGCTTATTATTCCGATCGCGTTGCAGAAATTGCGCGTATGTTGCATTTGGCATAAAAAGAGCCGCCCCTTGGCGGCAAAAAAAGAGGCGGCATGACCGCCTCTTTGTGTGGTGATCCCACAGAAAGGAAGCAATATGAATCAAAGAGAAGTGGCGGAGATCCGCCGCCGTTTCCGTGCAGAAAAGAGCAATATCCGCCGCGTGCGCGGCTGCCTTGTCAATCGCGGCGGTGAGATCGCCTCGGAATTTGATCAGGGGATCGGCGAGACCAATCCCGAGGAAAGTGAAGCACTCCTTGCCGTTTTCCGTAAAACGCTGTCGGGCGGGATCGGCCGCAACCTGCTCTCCCTTCCTTTTTCCACCCATGAGGTGGCCGAGGGCGCAGAGCATCATACGCTCAATACGCTCCGCAAAACACAGCTTGCCGATGATGAGGCGATCCATACGCTTTTTGACCGCATCCGTTCGGTCTACCGCACGGACGGAAGCTATCTTATTCTGCTCGCCGCGGAGAATTACGATGTTCCTTCCTACAGTAAAAATGGCGAGGAGGCGGAGTCAAGTCAGATCTATTCCTACATTCTTTGCAGTGTTTGCCCAGTTAAAGACGTCAAAAAAGCGCCACTTTCCTTCTTGGCGCATGAAGCCCGCTTTTCTGCCGCAAAGGGAGAGCCTGCCGTGGCATCTCCTACACTCGGCTTTTTATTTCCGTCCTTTGACGATCGCGCCGCCAATCTCTATTCCACGCTCTTTTATACACGGGATATCAAGGATAATCACGAGGAGCTGACAAAATCGGTATTCGGTGTGGTGCCTCCTATGCCGCCTGCCGCTACGCAAAAGGAGACCTTTGCAAGCCTTCTTGCACAAACGGTGGGGGATGCCTGCTCCTATGAGGTGGCACGGGACATGCATGACGTGCTCCGCGCGCTGG
Source organism: Eubacteriales bacterium (assembly GCA_045655145.1). Classification (GTDB taxonomy): domain Bacteria; phylum Bacillota; class Clostridia; order Oscillospirales; family CAG-272; genus UBA1740. The sequence goes on from JAZOOW010000152.1 coordinate 1,445, forward strand.
TAGAGGAGCACAAGGCTGCCCATGAGCGCGAGCCCCTGACCGTGAATGCCGCTACCGTCAAGGAGATGCTGGTGGGCAGCGGCGTAGCAGAGGAGCGCGCCGCCGCCTTTGAGAGTGCGTGTGAGTCTGCCTTTGGTGCAGGGGCGGAGCTATCGCCGACCAATATCGCCGACATCAAGCGTATGAAAGTAGAAAGTGCGGGTATTGATATCCGCCTGCCCCCCGAGCACGAGGGACGTGTGGAAACGCGTATCATCGAGGGGATCCCATACATACTGATCCGCGCCGAGGCACCTGTGACGGTCAACGGTGTGGAGATCACGATTACAGGGGAAGTATAAGAAAAGGCTCTGCCGCGGCAGAGCCTTTTC
>JAZOOW010000153.1:0-4380 GCA_045655145.1 Eubacteriales bacterium
CCACCTCTATTCGCCTACGGCAGTGATATGCACGACCTGCGTGATATTGCCTACGGCAGTGATATGCGCTACGCGCGTTTGAAGTAACAAAGCCGAATAGAATACCACTGCGACCAGAGGGAGCAATATCACTTTTGCGAAGCAGAAATATCACGCCGAGCCGTGCGAGGCATATAACTAAAAATCTTACCGCCCGACAATATACCTAAAAGGTATAACACACTATACCTTGCGGGGCAAGACGTGTGAAAAGGAGTACAGACAAAAACGTCCGTACTCCTTTTGCTTTTTTCGGCAGGTAAAACCTGCTTTATGGTAGGTCCCCCGTGTCGCCGTTTTTGTGTTCTCTTATTTGTTGAACAGCTCGATCATCTCTGCTCTCGTGTCTGAATTGAGAGAGAAAGGGATCAGCACGCAGTTGCCGCGGAGCAGCTTGCTCTCGTCGTCGATCTGCATGTAGTTCTCGATATCCGCCTCGGTCATATACTCACTGAGCTTTTCCTGCGCGGCAGCATCTGCACCAAACTCAAGCACGAAGGCATAGCTGCCGACGGCCTTCTTGAAGATGTGCAGGGTAATGGACACTTCACCGTTCTCCGCATCGCCAAAGATGCTTGTAAATGCAGTAGCCGTCTTACCCTCGGTGGACTCGGGGTCGATGACCTTGTAGCCGGCATTCACAAAATTGCCCTCGATCGTTCCGTAGACCGAGCAAGAAGCAAGCGACAGCACCATAACGACCAGCATTACGGATGCAAGACAAAGCGAAACAACTCTTTTCATAAGTAAATTCTCCTTTCTGTTCCGACTGCGATAAGACGGTGCTTCAGATTTTTCCGCCTTGCCTTTATTATATGGAAAAAGGCTTGATTTGTCAAGCCTTTTTTATCTTTTTCCTTTTTTTGCCCTCCGATTTTTGTGTGCCGTTTAAGCTGTTTTTCGAGGGTGTTTTTTGCCTGTGTGGGGATTTTTCGGGGGCAATTTTCCCGACTTACTCAGCAGCTTCTTTCTCTGTGGAGGAGCTATCCGCCTCTTGGCTCTTGTTTTCCGATGCGGTGGAGGAGGGCGGTGCTTCCTCCCGCGTTACACGGAGGATGGCCTCCTCTGCCTCGCTGACGATACCGAGAGAGCCGCCGTTTTCCGCAACGTAGCCGTACATGGCCGCCGCATCCTGTCTGCGTCCCAGCTTCTCATACACGCGCGCAAGCCACATGCAGGCAACCATCTGATGCCGCCGCCGCATGGGATCCTGACGGCAATGCTCGATCTGCGCCACGTATTTTTCAACAAGCCCCTCAAGATCATCCGCATAATAGCGCATGGCATCCCGTACGGAATCAAGCGCCTTATGCAGATTTGAAAAGACCGCAGGAGGAAGCATGGCCAGCTCGCGCGCGACCTCCACCACCACACGGGAAACGGTTTCCCGTCCGCGCGGGCTGTGTACGGCGATCGAAGCGTAGCAGATGTCAAACTGGATACGGGAATAGGGATCGAGAAGTCCGCGCTCGGCGGTCAGCTTGTCCATATAGGAAAGGGCCTCCTCGTACTGCCCTGCCGCATCCATGCCTGCGGCATAGTTGCTCTCCATCATCAGGCGAATCGCATGACGGCTTGTCCTGCGGCTCATCAGCAGGCGGTTGAGTGCCATAAAGCGATACGGATCAAGGTCGCGCTCAAGCGCGGCATACGCATCCGTCAGCAGCAGCTGCTGTATGCGGCGCACCGCATAAAAGAGAAGGACAAACACAAGAAGGGAGCAGGTCATGCCCACCCAAGGCAGCAGATATCCGTTTACTACCAGCAGCTCACACAGGAGCATGACCGGCAGATACGGGATCAAGACCGCCGCGATCGGATGGCGGTAGATCCATGCTTTGATTACATTCATTATAGTTCATTCCTTTCACGAGGATAAGCCGCAGAAAGCTCCGATGCGGCTTTTTTATTCTTGCTTTCTCCGCCGAGGAGGCCGCCAAGCTCGGCCAGCATGACCGCAAGGAAGAGAATGGCACAGCCGATCCCCTCACGCAGAGATAAGGCTTCGCTGAAAACGAGCGCGCCGCCCAGGACACCGAAAACCGATTCAAGCGACAAAATGGCCGAGGCAATGGCAGGGTGGACCTGCTTTTGTGCCAGAATCTGCAACGTATAGCCGACACCGCTTGACATAATACCGAGATAAAGAAGCGCAAGAACAGCATCCCCCGTGATGGCGGAAATATCCTCAAAGAGGAGAGCGGGGAGTGTGAGAACGCCTGCCACGAGAAACTGCACAAGCGAGAGGCGTACCCCGTCACAGCCGGGGGAGAAGCGGTCGATCACCAGAATATGTACGGCGTACACCACGGCGCAAAGAAGCACGAAAAGATCCCCAAGCCCCAAGGAAAAGCCGTTGCTGAAATCGCCTGCCAGCAAAAACGCGCCAAGGAGCGCAAAGAGCGTGGCAAGAAAGACGAGGGGGCGCGTTTTCCGTCCGACAAACAAGCCGAAAACGGGAACAAGCGTCACATACATCGCGGTCAGAAAGGCGGTCTTGCCTGCGCTTTCATTGAGCGAAAGGCCGATCTGCTGGAGTGCACTTGCCAGCGCGAGCGCGACACCGCAAAGTGCGCCGCCGATCCATTCTCCGCGCGAAATATCGAGAAAGAGCCTCCCCTCTCTTCGCGAGAGGATCGGGCGCGCTACGCCCCGTCTGAAGCTGAGGAGCATCAGCGCGAAAAAAAGAGCCGCCGTTGCCACAAAGGAGCGTAGCGAGGTCAGCGTAAGCGGAGGCATTCCACCGTCGCCTGCCGCACGCTGGGCGGAAAAGGCGAAGCCCCAGATCATCGCCGCCAGGACGCAAAGGACGCTTCCGAGCAGCGTTTTTTGATAGCTTTTCAAGATCGGTACCTCAAAATGCGAATTTCCCTTGCAGAGAGCAGAAAAACGTGATATACTGAACACAAGGATCGAAAGCGGTCTCTCCCTGCGGATCGGATAGAAAAAGCGGGTCTGCCTAAGACAAACCCGCATCTTGGTGGAGACAACAGGATTCGGACCTGTGACCCCTTGCATGTCAAGCAAGTACTCTAACCAACTGAGCTATGCCTCCTCGACAAAAGGTAGTATACCACACTTTTTCCCACTTGACAAGGGGTTTTGCAAAAATTTTTCAAAAAAGGAGAGAAAAGGATGCATTATGATGAGAAAACGCACCGCATTTCCCTGTCGGCGGCCACGCTGATCGCCTATTCTCTCCACCGTCTGCCAAGCGAGGCAGTGCTTGAAAACGAGCACGGGGACCTTTATCTTTCCCCTCTGCCGCAGGACTATGTATGCAAGACCGCATCCGGCGCGCGCACCCTGCTTGCGCATGATTTTTCCGAGGGCGGACGCGATTTTACCCTTACGGTTGAAGTAATGGGCGGCGAAGCAGATGCCTCCACCCCCGACCTGACGCTGGCCCGCGCCGTGCCGACAGACCCACGCGCTCCGAGCGAGGAGCTTTTGCGCCGCGCACGCGGTGAGCTGTTTTTAGCCGCACATATCCTGTGTGAGAAAAATTCCCTCGCCGCACTCCGCGCGCGCCTTATCCTTTGCCACACGCAAAGCGGCACGGAATCCTTCTTTGACGAGGAGATCACAAGGGAGGCGGCCGCACGCTTTTCCAGACGCGCGGTGACGGCCTTCTTCCGCTCCGCGAGGGAGAGCATTGCTCGGGCAGCAGACCGCCTGCCCACACTCACCGCACTCCCCTTTCCCTATCCTGCGGTGCGGGAGAGCCAGAACGAGCTGATGCAGGCCGCCTTCCGTGCGATGCGGCGCAAAACGCGCCTGTACGCCTCGGCCCCCACGGGAACGGGCAAAACGGCGGCGGTGCTCTACCCCGCCCTCCGCGCACTCGGCGAGGGCACCTGTGAGCGCGTATTCTATCTCACCCCCAAGACCACCACCGCCCGCGCCGCCGCCGAGGCACTGGCACGCTTCTCTTCGGTGGGCGGTCGCTTCCGCGCGTTGGTTCTGGCCGCCAAGGAGCGGCTCTGTCAGCACCGCCTTCTCTGTCGCGACGGCTCTGCCCCCTGCACGGCAGGCGGCGCGGGGGCGGCACGGGAGGAGGAGGCCTGCCGCGTGCTCCTCGATATGCCCTCCGTCCCTCTCACGGGGCGCGAGATCGGCGAGGTGGCGGCACGCTTTGGCGTTTGCCCCTATGAGCTATCCCTCCGTTACAGCCTGTTTTGCGACGTGATCGTTTGCGATTACAACTATCTCTTTGATCCGCGCGTGTCCCTCCGCCGCTATTTTGACCGCGGCGGCCCTTACGCCATTCTCGTCGACGAGGCACACGATCTCCCGGACCGCGCACGGGAGATCTATTCCGCCACGCTGTCAAGCGCGGAG
>JAZOOW010000154.1:0-19432 GCA_045655145.1 Eubacteriales bacterium
TCAGAGATTGGACTTTTAACAACACTCCTTTTAATATCGTTTATTCTTATATGAAATATACCAATGAAGCATCAGCCAAAACTGCTATGTCATATGGTTGCAAGCAAGTAGATGAGTTTTCTGACGAGATAAATGAAATTATAAAGGTATTTGCGATTTCAAAAGATGAGTGGATTAACCGATAAATTCCGATTTGCCGAGCAGACAATAGAGTGAAATCACACACCTTTTGCTGTTCTTGCCTATATTTACACACCTTTTTACTGCTCTTAGCCAGCATAAAAGCCGTCCGCAAAAGCGGGCGGCTAAATTTGTAAATGTGATAATAAATCGCCTGTTTTTTAGTGTGTTAAAGAAAGATTCGCATGCAGAATTATCGTAAAGATAGCCCGGCACCGAAAAGGATTGTCTGCACTTCAAGTCCTCTAAATGTGAGCGAAAAGCATAGGAGGTATAAGACGAGTCATTATTATATCACATAAATGTGAAATATGCTTTCAAACTCAGTATGCGAATCGCAATCGAAGAAATAAGTAAATACCGGATAAAGGATAACGGTGTTCGTCGGCCTTTTGCATAAAATTGCATTGAAATTCGCATAAAATTATAGCACAATTATAGAATAATACAATTCCCCCCACAAAACTTTACATCAAACTTGACACCTGACAATTTATGTGATATAATAACAGAGTTAAAATGTTATCTATCACGAGGTAGTTATGGAAAATCAAGTGAAGAAAGAAATTCTAAGGTCAAAAGAAGAAAAAAACGCAGTCATTCTCGCACACTACTATGCCCCCGACGAGGTGCAGGAAATTGCCGATTATGTGGGAGATTCCTTCCATCTTGCAAAGATTGCCAAGAAAAGCACAGCAGATATGATCGTATTCTGCGGGGTGTACTTTATGGGCGAGAGCGCAAAGATACTCAATCCCGACAAAAAGGTACTTATGCCCGATCTTACGGCAGACTGTCCTATGGCGCATATGGTTGCCAAAGGAAAAATCGAAGAAATGAAAGCCAAATATGATGATCTTGCCGTCGTGTGTTACATCAATTCTACGGCTGAGCTTAAGGCGCAAAGCGATGTTTGCGTAACATCCTCTAACGCAATTTCTATTGTTAAATCATTGCCAAATAAAAATATATTTTTCATCCCCGACAAGAACCTTGGTAGCTTTGTTGCAGAGAGCATTCCCGAAAAGAATATTATTTTGAACAACGGATACTGTCCGGTACATGCCGCGATTTCTTCAAAAGAAGTCGAGAACGAAAAACAAAATCATCCGAATGCTCTTGTGCTGACTCATCCCGAATGCGAAGCGGAAATTCTGGCTCTTTCGAACTACATCGGAAGCACGGCAGAGATGATCGCATATGCTGAGAAAAGCACTTGTGAGGAGTTTATCATTTGCACTGAAGACGGAGTGGAATTCAAGCTGATGAACGACAATCCCGCAAAGAAGTTCTATTTTCCGAAGACCCGCCCTTGCTGTGCCGATATGAAGCTCAATACGCTCGAAAAGCTTCTTCATGTTTTACAGACAGAAGAAAATGAAATTACGGTGAGTGATGAATTGAGAGAATCTGCTCTCGTTCCGCTTGACAGAATGTTGGAGCTTGCGAGGTAATAAAATGAAAACGGATATTTTAATTGTGGGAAGCGGTGTTGCAGGTCTTTACTGTGCGCTGAACCTTCCCAAGGATAAAAAGATAATTGTAGTTACAAAGAATAAAGCGCGCAGAAGCGACTCTTATCTAGCTCAAGGCGGTATCTGTGTATTGCGTGATGAGAATGACTACGACGCCTTCTATGAGGATACGATGAAGGCGGGACATTATGAAAACAATCCCGATTCCGTCCACATCATGATCCATTCCTCGCAAGAGGTCATCTCCGACCTTGTATCCTTCGGTGTGCGCTTTGAGAAGAACGGAGCGGCATTTACATACACAAGAGAAGGTGCTCATACGCACCCACGCATCCTTTTTCATGAGGACGAAACGGGCAAGGAGATCACGTCCCATCTTCTCGAAACCGCAAGAAGCAGAGAGAATATCACTATCATCGAAAACTACACGATGGTCGACCTCATTTGTGAGGACAATGAATGCCACGGTATCATCGGACACGATGAAAACGGAGCATATTCCGCTATTGGGGCAGATTATACCGTGCTTGCAACGGGTGGTATCGGTGGAATATTTGAGCACTCAACAAATTACAAGCACTTGACGGGTGATGCCATTGCGCTTGCCCTTAAATACGGCATCAAGCTTCAACACATCGACTATATTCAGATCCATCCCACCACGCTCTATACCGAAAAAGAGGGAAGCAGAGAATTCCTGATCTCCGAGTCGGTTCGCGGTGAGGGAGCGATTCTACTTAACTCCAAGGGAGAGAGATTTGTCAATGAGCTTCTGCCCCGTGACGTAGTTGCAAACGCCATCTTCGCTGAAATGAAAAAGGAAGGTACAAAGCACGTTTGGCTCTCTATGGCACCTATACCCGATGAGGAAATCAGAACACACTTTCCGAACATCTATCAGCGTTGCCTTGACGAAGGCTATGACGTAACCAAAGAGCCGATTCCCGTAGTTCCGTCACAGCACTACTTTATGGGCGGTATCGACGTTGACAGATACAGCAAGACCTCAATGGAGCGTCTGTATGCGGCAGGCGAGACTGCTTGCAACGGTGTTCACGGCAGAAACCGTCTGGCAAGCAATTCGCTGCTTGAAAGCCTTGTCTTTGCTAAGCGCGCCGCACGACATATTACGGAGGGCTACACTGTGCTGACGACCGATACGGCAATTGCCGTGGACGGGGCGAAATACGAAAACTATCAAGAGGAATATAAAACAGCCGTTCTTGCGGCCATCGAAAAGGAGAGATTAAGCCATGAATAATATCACCATGAAAATGAATGCCGACGAGCTGATCTTGCAGGCTCTGCGCGAGGATATCACCAGCGAGGACATCACCACCAATTCGGTTATGCCTTGCTATCAGGCAGGTGAGGTTGACCTGATCTGTAAGCAGGACGGCGTGATCGCAGGTCTTGCGGTGTTCAAGAGAGTATTCGAGCTTCTTGATGAAAAGACTGAGGTTGTCTTCTATTGCAAGGACGGTGACACCGTCAAGAAGGGCGAGAAGATCGGACTTGTTCGCGGAGATATCCGTGTGCTTCTTTCCGGTGAGAGAACCGCACTCAACTACTTGCAGAGAATGAGCGGTATCGCAACCTACACAAGAGAGATCGCAGACCTTCTCAAGCGCACAAAAACAAAGCTTCTTGATACGAGAAAGACAACACCCAATATGCGTATCTTTGAGAAATATTCGGTCAAGGTAGGCGGTGGCTATAACCACAGATACAACCTCAGCGACGGTATTCTTCTCAAGGACAACCACATCGGTGCGGCAGGCGGTGTCAAGGAAGCTGTCAGAATGGCAAAAGAATATGCACCCTTCGTTCGTAAGATCGAAATCGAAGTCGAGAACCTTGATATGCTGAAGGAAGCTCTTGAATCAGGCGCGGATATTATCATGCTTGACAATATGGGCGTTGAGGATATGAAAAAGGCTGTTGAGCTTTGCCGTGGCAAGGCAGAAACCGAGTGCAGCGGGAACGTAACGAGAGAGAACGTGGCAAAACTCGTCGATATGGGTGTGGATTATATTTCGAGCGGTGCCCTCACGCACTCCTCGCCAATTCTCGATCTCTCACTGAAAAATCTGCACGCAATATAAGGAGGTTTCAATGAAGGTAGCCGAAAGAAGAAAAGCAATCGTAAACCTCCTCTTGGCCGCAAAAGAACCTGTTTCGGGTGGCGAGCTTGCGCAGAAATTCGATATATCCCGTCAGATCATCGTACAGGATATTACCGTGCTCAAAGGAACGGGATACGAGATACTTTCTACGAGTCGGGGTTACGTCATGCAGAAATCACCTTTTTCAGAGAGAGTGTTTAAGGTTCGCCATACGACCGAACAAACCGAGGATGAGCTTTCCTGTATCGTCGAACTTGGCGGCACGGTCGTTGACGTGTTCGTGTGGCATAAGGTGTACGGAAAGATAGAAGCCGCACTTAACATATTCTCACAAATGCATATCAAGCAGTTTTTAGAGGGCGTAAGAACAGGTCAGTCCACAGAGCTTATGCACATTACGGGGGGATACCACTATCACACCGTTCGTGCCGAGAATGAAGATATTCTTGACCGCATTGAAAACGCACTCAACAAAAGAAACTACATTGTTCCCGAAATATGATGGGCGGCTGTCCAATGAATAGAGAAAGATTTGAAAAACAGTTGGCTTTCATTCTCGAAGCCGACAAAGAAAAGAACATTCTGCGCCAAACCCACCTCAGCGAACACGGCAGACGGGAAAACGATGCCGAGCACGCTTGGCATATGGCGATGATGATTTATCTTCTGAAAGAATATTCCAACGAAGAAGTTGACGTTGCCAAGGCTATGATGATGGCTTTGATTCACGATATTGTTGAGATTGATGCAGGCGACACCTATGCTTACGATACAAAGGGGTTGGAAGCACAAAAGGAGCGTGAGCAGCGAGCTGCTGAGCGAATTTTCGGAATGCTTCCCGAAGATCAACGTGATGAGCTTCGCGCGTTGTTCGGAGAATTCGAGGCCTGCGAATCCGCAGAGGCACGCTTTGCAAAGGTAATGGATAATTTCCAACCGCTTTTGCTTAACCATTCAAACGACGGCGCAGATTGGCGAGAGCATAAGGTTTCTAAATCAAAGGTCGTTGGCAGACAGCATACCTCAAGCCTCGGTTCAGAGGAGATTTGGAAATATACCGAAGAGTTGATCAACGCAAACGTTCAAAAAGGCAACATCAAAGACGAATAATCATGCTAATTAAAATGGTTGAAGTATATGTAGCAGCCTCGGATTTTTCATGGACATATATAAAGACGCACAAGACAACCTGTGGTCCGTATTTTATGAAGATTTGAATAGGCACCTTTTGTTCGTTTTTACCCTTGTTCAGACGCCTTTTTATACATTTAAGGCAGTATAAAAGCAGTCCGCAAAAGCGGACGGCTTTTATGCTGGCAGGGATAAAAACAAGGACCTGGAGGGATGCGGGGTGAAGGCCTCATCCGTGCCCTTGCGGCAAAAACGCGAATCCTTGGCACCGAATGAAGTTTATACGCAGTATTTTTGCCAAAATCTTGCAATGCCGATAAATTTGTGCTATAATCAAAGCGGCTCATTGTACAAGCAAAGGCAACGAAAGGTAATGGACAAGGAGAAAACATGGAAGCAATCTTGGATTTTGTAGGAAAATTAAACGACAATGTGATCTGGGGACTGCCCATGGTGCTCTTGATGATCGGCACAGGTATTTTCTTGCTGTTTCTCACCAAGGGCGTCATTTTCACAAAGTTTCATATAGTCATGCGTTATACCACAAAGACCCTGTTCAGAAAGCGCGACAAAACGCAGGTCGAGGCAGGAGCGATCTCGCCGTTTCAAGCGGTTTGTACGGCACTTGCCGCAACCGTCGGTACCGGCAATATCGTTGGTGTGGCTCTGGCTATCGCAACGGGTGGACCGGGCGCGGTGTTTTGGCTTTGGATATCGGCCTTGGTCGGCATGGTGATCAAATACTGTGAGGTGACGCTCTCGCAAGCATACCGCACCACCAATGACAGGGGAGAGATCGTCGGCGGTCCGATGTATTATATCTCCAAGGGAATGGGGGGAAAGTGGCTTGCCATTTTGTTTGCCATCTTTGGCACTTTTGCATCTCTCGGTATCGGTGCATCCGTACAGGCAAATGCTTTGGCGGGCGGCGTAAACGCTACCTTTGAGGTTCAAACATGGGTCATCGGTATTGTGGTCGCTGTGTTGGGTGCGCTGATCTTCATCGGCGGTATCAAGCGTATCGCAACAGTAACCGAACTTTTGGTTCCCTTTATGTCTATCCTGTATATCGTGGGTGCGCTGGTCGTTCTGGTGATCAACATCGGGCAGATCCCCAACGCATTTGCTCTGATCATCAAAAACACATTTACGGGAACCGCTGCAATGGGTGGCTTCCTTGGTGCCACGGTCATGTATGCATGCCGTATCGGCATGGCGCGCGGTGTATTCACGCATGAAGCGGGCATGGGCTCCGCCCCTATTGCACACGCCTCCGCCTCTACCGACCATCCTGCACGTCAGGGGCTGTGGGGTGCCTTTGAGGTGTTCTTTGATTCCATCGTTATGTGCACGATCACCGCTCTGGTCATTCTGACCTCCGGTCTGTGGTATGATGCCGCTTACGTCGGTGATACCCGCGCGATGAGCGCACAGGCCTTTGAGAAAGCGTTTGCAGGCGGTCAGTACGTTGTTACCGTTGGTATGTGCCTGTTTGCTTTTGCCACCATTATTGCATGGTATTACTACGGAGAAAAGTGCATGGAATATCTTTCCCGCGGCAATAAGATCGTTCGGCTTTTGTATCAGATCGTATATACGCTGATGGCCTTCTGGGGCTGTGTTGCCAGCCTTGATGCGGTTTGGGAATTTGCCGATCTGTTTAATGGCTTGATGGCAATTCCTAATTTGATCGCACTGATCGCACTTGCACCTGTGATCAAGCGTCTTAGCAACGATTTCTTTAAGGATCCCGATATTGTCCGTGCCAAGGATACCGATTACAGTCATTTAATCCAAAACAAAGAGGAATAAACGGGCTTTGTACAAGAAAGAGTCAGCGGTGTTTAACCTGAAAAGAACCGGCCACATGGCCGGTTCTTTTCAGGTACGTTTTTCAAATCGGCTTCTGCACACGCGGCAGTGAACGACAATTCGTCCCTTGCCCCGCGGCACGCGTTGCCACGCCTTGCAGGACGGGCAACGGAAATATTTGTACTGCTTGCGCTCCTTCCATTGCAGCTTTTTTACCCTGAGAAGCTCAACAAAGCGTGCGTTTTCTCTTTGACGCTTGTACACATTCCGTGAGAAAATGCGAAAATACGCATAAAAAAGGCCGATCCATGAGAGCGTGAACAAAGCATAATGTAGCCACGCAAGGGGGATAAAGCTGCTGATCAGCATCAGGATAAAGGAGACTGTCAGAACGGCGCGAGCCAACGCATCAAGTCCGTTTCTGCCAACAAAAAAGCTTCGGATCCTGTTTTTCATAAAGACCTCCGTTTGGAAAAAGCTGTGTTCGGTATACAGCATACTTGTGGCATGCCGGGGAACGGTTTGTAAATTTTCATGCTTGCTTGACACCGCTTTTTCGCCGTGCTATAATGGATGCAAGAATGAAAACACGGAGGCATGCTATGCATTACGAATACAAAACAAAAAGCACCTGCGCGCGGGCGATCCGCTTTGATATAGAAGGGAACACCGTCAGAAACATCTCCTTTGAGGGCGGCTGTAACGGCAATCTCAAGGCCATTGCCAAGCTCCTTGAGGGCGCAACGGTAGAAACGATCGCACAAAAGCTCCGCGGCAACACCTGCGGAGGCCGTCCAACCTCCTGCGCCGATCAGCTGGCGATCGCCGTAGAGCTTGCCTATCGGGAAATAAACGGTAAGAGTTGACCTGAAAAACGACATATGCACACGCTTTTGGCGGACGGTTGTACAATATGCACAACACCCCCCCTCCCAACTTTGTGCATTTATGCTAATTGACGGGAAATGAAGAATATGTTAAAATAAATCTGTAGAGTTTTTGCATATATATTTTATATTTATATTATTTGAAAGGAAAAAGAACTATGAACAAAAGAGCGTTATCCCTGTTCTTGGCACTCGCCATGCTCGTTCTGGCAGTTCCTGTGTTCGCACTGCCGACGATGGCGGAAGCCACAGTCAACCCAACGGTGGAATTCCGTGTGGGCAGTACCTCATCCACAAACGGAATGGGTGATAAAGGTACGATCGTAAAATACCACGAAGGGACAAAATTGGCACAAGCCAAGTTGCCCACCACGGCAGATTTGAGTGATGCAGGCCTCACCTATACAGCTGCCGAAATCATCACCTGGGCTTGGTGGTCTGTTTCCGACGGAAGGTTTTATGACATTAAGGACCTGCAGGCAGATTCCTCCGTCCTGGCAGGCCTTGGGGTAACAGACGACTCTACCCTTCTTGTTTACCCCGTCTTTAAGGAGTCCTCCTCTAAAGTCGGTGTCAACAACTTCTATTGGGAGCAGCTGTACACCGATGCAACGAACACGACTAAGAAAACCTCTCCCGTGGTCGCTTATCGCGGCGGCTGGTCGATCGGCATGTATGGAAACGAAGCAACGGCCTATGCCGTAGCAAGCGACGTGAATGCGAGTGGTATCGTGTCTAATACCTCCGCTGAATGGGCGGCAGGTGGACGCTTCGCGTCAGGCAATATTGTTTCAGGCTATAATGTTGCCCCCACCGTCATTGCTTACCAGGCCATGGCAGACGGTAGAATTACCATCTCCATCCCCGCCAAGGCGTCAACTGTTGACTATTTTGTGGCTGTTGCCCGTAACGGCGTGAAGGTTTGGCCTGCTACAGCGGCCGGCGGCAAATATGTGCCGTCTACACAAGCAGAGGTCGCTACATGGCAATCCATTCCTAAAACGACGGCTGCAGGCACCCCGGATTATACGGTTTCTCTCGATGTTTTCAAGGGTGATGTGATTCACGTTATGTATGAGGGGGCTTACGCGGATGGAGCTGCCGTTCCTTCTACCGCGCAAATCAGCGCACTTCCCACCATTCAGTATACGGAATTTTTCACCGAAGCTAAGATAGGCTTTGCATTGCCGAGCGGCGAGGGCGATGTCGTTGTTCCCTTTTTCTACTCTTCGGCTGAAAGCATTACGCTTCCCACCGATGCGGATCTGGCTGCGGCCGGCAGCGATCTGACCACCGACGACATCATGGGCTGGTATGCCTACGACCCTGCCCAAGACCGTTTTATAGACGTTTTCCAAAGCAAGGGGCTTGGCTTCCCGAACGGAACGACCTTCTTCCCGATTACTTGGAAGAGCAGCTTCAACAACACCTCCAACTCGTTGCTCTATGATGCAAGTGATTATCAAAAGCCCGGCAACTTCCGCGGCGGTTGGACGTTTGGCGGCTTTGCGGCGTCTTACCTTACGGATGGATATGCTTACAAGACCTTTGATATCACAAAGGGCTTTATGGCTAATTACATTCTTACAAAATCCCCCACGGGCAACGAATGGTTTTACGGCGGTATAAACGCAAAAACCAGCCAAGTGATGGCGATTGGAGACACACAGCCCGGTCTTCCGGCCTTGACGTGGTCGGCACTTGCAGACGGCACGGTAGACATTACCGTTCCCGTTCCTGCCGCTAACACAGCCTTTGCCATCGCAGTGAACAATACCTATATTTACCCCGAGGCACTGAAGGAGCAAACGGTCGGTGCTCCGAATGCAACTGCCAAAGCGGCGTTTACCGCCTCGGCTGAGATGACCGGAGCAGTTACCGTCACCACAACGGTCAAAGCCAAGGACGACATACATTTCTTAGTCGTTGGCAGAGGCGGAACGGGGTGGGAAGCCAATTTCTTCCCCACGGTAGCCTATCAAAAAGGGGAAAGAGGAACGCCCGTAGCTTATACCTCTCTGGAGCTTTATGCATCCGAAACAAGGGGTAACCGCCCGCAGGTAACCGCAGGCAATACGGCGATCAACTATCAAGGCGGCTGGGATTACACCACGTATACAAACAAGGGTTGCCTCGCTGTTGGCAACGACATCCCCCTTACCGATTACCTTGGCAATGCTTGGCTTGTTACCGGCGGTGCCACTGCGCATAACTCTTCTACCAACGCCTGTATGTCGTGGACTGCCACACCCACTCCCCCGTACACCACTTCAACGGGGTGGGTGAGCGGTGCTTTCTCCTTCAACACGAAAGATACGATCGTTTCTACCCGGTATACTGCAGAGTATCACGGAAATATTAAGGTTTCCTTTACTACGCTTGGTAACTATTATAATACCACTCAATTCGTAAACACTCACGCATATGCTATATATGTAAACGGCAACAAGGTATGGCCGGCAAACACGGATGATTGGTACACCCTTTCCTACAATGGCGAAGGCGACAAAGCCGCCCAGTACGGTGTAAACTATGCCGATGCTGCCAATGCGTCGATGCCCGGTGAGATCGCCGTTAAGAAGGGGCAAACGGTTGAATTTGTGATTGCCTGCAGCCCGGAGCTATACAATGCATGGGCTTCGCGCGCCAACGTGGCAGAGGGACGTGTTGTATACACGAGCATCGAGAAGGATGATCACACCTCTGTTTTCGGCAACGGCAACAGACCGACAAATATTGAGGAAAATATTGGCAACGGAGCCGCTGGTGAAAATGAGCCTGCCGCTTACCCCGGTGCATGGGACTATATTTCCTACAACAACCTTACCATGACCAACGGCAAGGTCGTGGATACACGCTATACTATAAGCAATAGAGAAGAGTGGTTCGTCCCGGCAGGCATTACCGCTTATAACAGTCCTTATGGCTCGATCGCCTCGAACTCTGCTACAACCGAAGGCAATTCGGTCGCCACCAGTTGGCCGGTCTACTCCATGCTCCTTCCCAAGGGCTCCGCAATGGGCGCTCGCTACACGGCAGAGTATAACGGTATGGTGGAGCTTGCCTTTGATAAGGTGATCAACGCCAAGATGACCAACTCCCAGCAAAAGCTGACCTTGGCTTATGCCATTTACGTAGACGGCGTTAAGGTTTGGCCGGCAGATGACGGCTGGTTCGAGATGAACTATTACGGAACGGATGTTCCCGTAGCGGCAAAGTCCGGCAACGTAGGCTCGCTGAGCGACAACAATGCGATGAAGCTGAATGCATCTATGCCGGATGCCGTCTATCTCCAAAAGGGGCAGACCGTTGAATTTATGGTCGGCAGCATCAATCTCCAGACCTATACTCCCGCAGCGGAGGAGGGTGCCGTGGGTACCTTCGCCGATGCAACCTACAGTAATACACAATACATCTATGCTGAAGGTGCTGTTTACTATACTGAGGTTTATACGGCACCTACCGCAGAGGCAGGTCTTTCGGTAGGCGAGTCGCTTTCCATCTACGGTCAGGCAAAGGACGTTCCCGTTAATGCCACCGAGTTTGGTGTATATCTCAACGGTGAGAAGAAGATCCTCACGACCGAAGCAAACATATTCTCCGTCAAGGTGAATGCGAAGGAGGCAAATGCCGATCAGACGATCAAGCCCTACTACGTAAGACCTGATAGCAAGGTCGTTATGGGGGAAGCCTATACGATTACCGTTAACGGCATGCTGAACGATTACGCCGCAAGCGAGGACGAGGCAACCGTTAAGGCCGCACAGGCAACGCTTGTTTACACGGCCGCCGCAGAGGCTTACTTCAATGACGAGACTGAGGCTCCTGCCGAAATTGTAGAACCCACCAACAGGGATAAATACATAGCCAAGGCGCAGGCTGATAAAATCCTTAATGCACAGTGCCCTGTGGAGAGCAAGCAGGTCACGTTCCGCGGCATCTCCCTGCTTCTCAACGATCTCATCAACATCAAGATCGTCATCAACGGCACGCTGCCCGCGGGCGCAAGCCTCCAGATCGCAACAGATGCGGCCTTCACAGCACCCGAAACCGTAAGCGGTGAGGCTACTGAGGATGGTACGGGTACCAAGTTCATCATGGAGGGTATCTCCGCGAAGAAATGGAACACCGACTACTACATTCGTGTGGTAGACAGCACGGGTGCCGCTATTTCCGACACACTCTGTTACAGCGTAGCGGCTTACTACGGCCGTATGATCGAGAATGATGCCGCAACCGACAACAAGCTGAAGGCAGTTATCAGCAGCTTGATGGCTCTCTATGAAGCCGTCAGCGAAAACTAAAGGAGGAAATGAACGATGAAAAAGTATACAACCCCTGAAGTCGAGCTTCTTTCCTTCGCGATGACGGACATCATGGAGGGCTCGGACGAGAACGAGACCTTCCTCGATGACTTGACCGACATCTTTAATATCACCCCCGGCGCGGTTTAATAGCGTGCCAACGGAAAAGGGGAGGAGAATGCAAGCGCATTCTCCGCCCCTTTGCTTCATGGATGTACGATCGGTAGGGGAGGAGCGCATCTGCGAATGTGCTCCTCCCCTACCGCAAAATGAAAGGGTGCTCCCCGCCTGCGGGGAGCACCCTTTTGTGGCTGAAAACCGACCCGTGTGTCGGGAAATGCCGTTTTCAGTCGAGTGAATATTTGAGAGATACCTCGTTTGTCATCACCGAGGCATAGTGTAGCGCATACAGGAAAAAGCAGGTCGTTACCGCCAGCGAGATCAGCCAAAATCCGCCGTACACAGGGAGCACGATGCTTTGTATGCCGATGTCGTCCAGAGGGTTCTCCTTGGCAAAGCTGTCGGTGATGCGACGGAGGAAAACATCGGCCGTATTGGCAATAACGGCCAATATGCCGAGGATCGAAAGCGTTACCGATTTGCGGCACAGTGCTCCGTGCAGGGATAAATGTGAGGAATAATTATGGATGTTATCCGCGCGGTAGCCCGTTTCATTCCGTACCACAAAGAACAAGAGGTAGATAAACAGCGCAAAAAGTGCTATGTAAAGAGCGCATTCAATCGCAAAAAAGATCTCGCATGCGGTGTAGAGCGCGTCTGCGGCGCGTACACGGCCGAGCGCAGCATAGGTGTATTCCGCAAAAAAGATCGCACGCAGGACATAGGCCGTGACCGATACGGGAACCGCGACCAAGGCGATCACCATGGGTGCTATGGCTCTGTAGGTCAGGGAGAGAAGACGGAGTGCCGCCAGCGCAAAGAAGACTGCGGCAATCACGTTTGGCAGATAATTGATGTTGTCGATATAAAAATTGAGGAGAAAGAAGGCACCTGTGGCAAAGCATGTGAGTGCTGTTTTTATACAGCGGATGCGCTTCTCACCGCGCAAGGGACGCGTGTTGTCCTCGCGGATGCGGGCTAAGAGGGGGAGCAGTGCCCGATCATCACAAAGCACCGAGGAAAAGGAAAGCATAAATGCCAAATAGGTAATTCCTGCAATCAGGGAAAGAAGGACGGCGGCAATGACAAAAATGTAATAGTAGTTTGCAATGTTGATCGTGTTGCTTGACACATAGCCGTAATACTCGTAGCTGGAGAGATGGCAGAGCTCGGGGAGAAAGGCAAGGAGCTGCTTGGCCGCAAACCATATGTAGGTAACACGCTTGGTAACATCGGCCACGGGCCCCGATGCGGAAAATGCGCCAAAACGGGTGCCAAGATAGTCCATTCCTGTAAAAAATTCAGCCGTAGCGGAGAAAAAGAAGATCGCTTCCGCAATGGCAAAGCCTAACGTCATCAGCGTGATCAGCGTGCGGTTGTCCATGCTGTCGCCGACAAGAGAGGTCATCATGAAGTAGGCGGGGATCTTCAAAAGTGTGATCCAGAACAGTCTGCGAAAGCCGTTTCGCGCCTCTCCGAAATGCGGCACCAGCGCACAGGTGGGGGCGATGGCGGCAATCAGGAAGATATAGCCGATGCAATCGGGGAAAATATCAAAGAGGTTGATATTCGGATTGAAAAGAAACAGGGCGGCCGGCATCAAAAGTCCGGGACGAAAATCGGTTTTTGCTCGTGTCATTTTCTTGTCCTTTTGTTTGCTTGTTTTTCGCGGTATTTTTTCTCACGCGCATGATAAATATCGGCCAGCTCCTGCTGCTTGCGCGCGTTTTTTTCCTCCGCACGGCGGTCGCTTTCCTCATTCATTTTATCCAGCCAGCCGATGCCGGTTTTCTTGCGCGCCATGTCGACATCGTCGGGCGTGCAGATCCACATGTAGGCAGAGTAGATCAGAACGGCATTGAGGATGACCGTGACAAAGCGGCAAACCAGCACGGGTAAAAAGGCTGCCGCATTGAGGGCTGCAAACCAATCGGCTTGTATCGGCAGATACAGGATGGCCGTCAACCCAAAGACAAACAGCGAGAAAAAGCGGTTGCGGCGTGCACGGAGATGAAGCTTGTCAAGCTCGGTTTCCTCGGCAAGAAGCCCAATGCCCGACAGAAGGCGCTCATGGAAGAAGATCATGAGGACCGAAAGGAGGGGCGAGAGGAGGGAGAAAACCGCAGTATGCGTGGCCTCGGGGATAAGAGAGGCCATGCGCAGGATCTCCAAGACAAAGGAAACGGCGGCGGCCGCCACGATGGGATACAGCCA
The DNA here is from genome assembly GCA_045655145.1 of Eubacteriales bacterium. GTDB lineage: Bacteria > Bacillota > Clostridia > Oscillospirales > CAG-272 > UBA1740. The sequence goes on from JAZOOW010000154.1 coordinate 14,250, forward strand.
TACGGATGCCTCTCGGAGCGGCTGATTGTAAAGCCGCAGGCGGCGGAGCCCCGGCCACATGATGATCGCGGCGGGGAGAAGCGTCAGCGATTCGTAAACAAAGTTGACGGTCAAAAGGTAACCGACAAACAAATAGCCAAAGCCCATGTTAGTCCTCCTTGCCCGCACCGCAGCACCGCTTGTAGCGCTTGCCGCTTCCGCAGGGGCAGGGGGAATTGCGGCCGATCTGTACGCCGTTTGCCGTGCGTGCTACCTTGCCGCGCACAGGGGCGGAGGCATCCTTGCCCGGCATCAGCGGATTGGCGGTCTGTACACGGATGACCTTTTCCTGCGGCACTACGGAGAGCAGGCGGCGGACGGTGGTATCACGGATGTCGGTGACCATTTCCTCAAACATCTGCATGCCCATGATGCGGTATTCGCTCACGGGATTGCGCTGTGCATACGCATTGAGGGAGATCGAGTCCCGCAGATCGTCCATCGCATCGATGTGATCCATCCATTTCTCGTCAACCGTGCGTAAAAGAATGGCACGCTCGACCTCGCGCATGCTCTCCACACCAAACATCTCGTCCTTCTTTTCATAGATAGAGAGTGCGCGGTCGATCAGCTCCTGCCGCAGGGCCGCCAGCTGCTTTGCGGAAAGCGCGCCCAGCTCCTCCTCGGAATAGCTGTAGGATTCCTTTGTGCAGAGCAGGCCGAGGTAATGGTTTCGCAGGCCCTCGAAGTTCTTGTCCTCAGGGGTGATAAAGAAATCAAAGCTTGCGCCGACAGATTCGGTCAGCATGGCCGTTAAGGTCTGGCGCAGATCACTGTCATTCAGCACGTCACTGCGCTGCTGATAGATGATGTTACGCTGTTGATTCATGACGTCGTCATAGGTGAGCACGCTCTTGCGGCGAGAGAAGTTGATGCTTTCGATTTTCTTCTGTGCCCCCTCGATGGTACGGGTGATGAGGCCCATCTCCAGCTGCAGCTCGCCGTTTTTGTCGTTGTTGATAAGCGAGAGCATGCGTGAGTTGGCAAACAGGCGCATCAGGTCGTCCTCAAAGGAAATGAAGAACTTGGATTCACCCGGATCACCCTGGCGGCCCGCACGGCCGCGGAGCTGGTTGTCAATACGGCGGCTCTCGTGACGCTCGGTGCCGAGGATAAAGAGGCCACCTACCGCACGCACGCGGTCGGCATCGGGGAGAATTTCCTCGCGGCTCTGTCGGTAAAGCTCGGCGTAGGTATGCCGTGCGGCCAGAATATCGGGATCGTCGGTTGCGGCGGCACTGATCGCGGCGGCGATCATGGCCTCATCGTAGCCCAGCTCCTGCATACGGCTCTTGGCCATATACGCGGCGTTGCCACCCAGCATGATATCGGTTCCGCGTCCTGCCATGTTGGTGGAGATCGTTACCGCTCCCAGCTTACCTGCCTGCGCGATGATCTCGGCCTCCCGTTCATGGAATTTGGCGTTCAGGACCGTGTGCGGAATGCCCTCACGCTTCAAAAGACGGGAAAGCTCCTCGGATTTATCAATGGAGATCGTACCTACCAGGATCGGCTGTCCCTTTTCATGACAGACGCGGATCTGCTCAAGGATGGCCTTGAGCTTCGCCTCCCGACGGAAAAATACCGCATCGTTATGGTCGCGGCGGATCATCGGAAGATTGGTTGGCACCTGCACCACGTCAAGGGCGTAGATCTCGCGGAATTCCTCGTCCTCGGTGAGGGCCGTACCCGTCATACCCGAGAGCTTTTTGTACATGCGGAAATAGTTCTGGAAGGTCACCGTGGCCAGCGTGCGTGTTTCACGCTCGACCGTGACATGCTCCTTGGCCTCGATTGCCTGGTGGAGTCCGTCGGAGTAGCGGCGTCCCGGCATGAGGCGGCCTGTAAAGGCATCAACGATGATAACCTGCCCGTCCTTAACCACGTAATCCACATCCTTTTTCATCAGTCCGTAGGCACGGATCGCAATATTGATGTGGTGTACGATATTGGCGTTCTCGGGATCCGAGAGGTTTGCAAGATCAAAAAATTCCTCAACGCGGCGGATGCCGTTTTGTGTCAGAAAGGCGGAATGCGCCCGTTCGTCTACGACATAATCCTCCTCGTAGACATCATTTGCCACCTTGCTGTCGGTTTCCTTGATCACACGGGGGGTAAGACGGCGTGCGATCGTATCTGCTTTTTCGTAAAAATCGGTGGATTTTGTGCTGTTGCCCGAGATGATCAGCGGTGTTCTCGCCTCATCGATCAGAATGGAGTCTACTTCGTCTACGATGGCATAGGCATGGCCGCGCTGTACCATCTGGGCGCGGTAGACCACCATGTTGTCACGCAGGTAGTCAAAGCCAAGCTCGTTGTTGGTGCCGTAGGTGATGTCTGCGGCGTATGCGGTACGCTTTTCCTCGGCGGACTGGTGGGGGACGATCAGGCCTGTCGTCATGCCAAGGAAGCTGTAAACACGCCCCATCTCCTCGCTGTCGCGGCGGGCAAGGTAGTCGTTGACGGTGACGACGTGTACGCCCTCGCCGGGAATGGCGTTCAGGTAAGCGGGGAGGGTGGCAACCAGCGTTTTACCCTCACCCGTCTTCATCTCGGCAATGCGCCCCTGATGCAGGAGGATACCGCCGAGCAGCTGGACGTGGAAGGGTCGCTTTCCGAGCACGCGTGTATCCGCCTCACGCACGGCGGCAAAGGCATCGGGCAGGAGGTCGTCCAGTGTTTCCCCTGCGGCATAGCGTGCGCGCAAGACGGCCGTGGTCATGCGCAGCTCGTCATCGCTCTTTTCGGCATAGACCTCGGCCAATGCTTCTATTTTAGCGGCGATCGGCTCAATGCGCTTGATCTGGCGCTCGCTATAGGTTCCAAACAGCTTTTCGATTAACTTCATATCAACGATCGATTGGTGCCGCAGGGCACCTCCTCCTGTCATATTTGAGGGGAAATATAAATATTCTATTTTATTATACAGGATGAAGCAGTAAAAAACCATAGGAATTTGTAAAAATTTTGGAAAGCCTTCTTTTTTTCTTGCAGTTTTTCTCGTTTCGGTATAGAATAAGAGTATCTACGATCAAAGAGGTTTCTTATGAAAAAGATCAACATCGTTTTATACTGCCCCGAAATTCCGCAGAATACGGGAAATATTGCACGCACCTGTGCCGCCACGGGAGCGGCTCTTCATCTCATTCACCCGCTCGGCTTTGCAATCGACAGTGCCAAGCTGAAGCGTGCGGGCCTTGATTATTGGGATAAGCTCGATATTACGCATTACGAAAGCGCGGAGGAGTTTTTCAGCCTGCACGGAGATAAGCCGCTTTTCTGCTTTTCCACCAAGGCACCGCGTGCGTATACAGCCGTTTCCTATCCTGCGGAGACATGGCTTGTGTTTGGGCCGGAAACCCGCGGCCTGCCGGAGGAGGTCCTCCGCCGATACGGGGAATGGGCACTGCGCATTCCTATGCGCAACGGGCTGCGGAGCCTGAATCTCTCAAATTCCGTAGCGGTAGCCGTCTATGAGGTGCTGCGGCAGGGCGATTTTGAAGGACTTGCCGAGCAGGGAATGCCCACGACTTTTTCCTGGTAATGTATATTTTCCCCCTTTCGTGTTAGGATAAGACCGTTATTAAGTCGGCGGCATGCACCGCGGAAGGAGCACCCATGAAGCAATGCCCAACGCCTGTTCTGCTCGGCGCAGATCTTAACTGCTATAGCATGGCGCGTGCCTTTTTTGAGGGGTACGGTGTGCATTCCTATGCATTTGGCCGCCAGCGTCTGGGGGCAACGCATGCCTCTAAATATATTCATTTTACCGAGGTGCCGCATCTTGACAATGCAAAGGTTCTCCTGCAAACGCTGGCGAATTTCGCATCCCGATACAGAAAAGAGGCGCCCTTTCTTCTTCTGCCCACCACCGATGACTACGCCTATCTTCTGATTGACGGTCAGGAGGCGCTTTCGCGACAGTTTCTCGTGTCTGTGCCCGAACGCCGCTTTCTTTCTTATTTTGACAAGGAGCACTTTTACACCGCCTGCCGCACGTACGGCATCCCCTATCCGGAAACGGTCGTACTGTCATCACCGCCGGATATCGAGGGGGCAGAGGCACTTGGTCGGCGGCTTGGCTACCCCTTTATTATAAAGCCCTCCTCCAGCCGTAGCTATTGGCATCATCCCTTTCCCGGGATGGAAAAGGTCTACCTTGTCCATAACCGCCATGCGGCGCATTGCGTGCTTGAGAGCATTTTTGCATCGGGCTATCCCGACCGTGTCCTTGGACAGCGCTATCTCGCAGGCGGTGACTCTGCCGCCACGGTGCTCACGCTGTATCTGGATCGAAGCAGCCGTGTCACCATGCGCGCCGCAGGGCGTGTGCTTCTTGAGGAGCACACCCCCTGTGGCAAGGGGAATTACGCCGCCCTCATCACAGCACCCATTCCGCCGATCGCGCGGAGGCTGTCTGCGTTTTTGGAGGCTGTGGGCTACCGCGGCTTTGCCAATTTTGATCTGCGTACGGATGTGCAAACGGGAAAGACCTATGTGCTGGAAATGAATCTGCGGCAGGGAAGAAGCGCGCATTTTCTCACGGCAGGCGGAGAAAACCCGGCTGTGCGACTTGTGGAGGATGTCTACTTGCAGAAAACGCGCAAATGCCGTGATATGCAAAAGCAGATCCTTTTTCGCACGGTGCCGCGGTGTGTTTTGCGCCGCTACACGCAGGACGAGGTGTTGCTCGAACGGGCGGAGAGGCTTATGCAAGCATCGCGCGATGAAAACCCCTATTATCACGCGAAGGACCTCGCCGCCAATCCGCGCCGCCTTTTGTATGTGCTGGCACATATGGCGCGGGAGAGACAGAAGTTCCGGCATTATGTCACGCCACCGGACAGGAGAAAATAGGGGTTTCACGACACACGCCCCACGCTTTTTGACCGTTTTTGTAAAACCGCCTCGTTGATTCAAAGGGAGGCGGCTTTTTTGCGCATAATCTCACGAGGCTGTGCGACAAAAATTTAAGGAGGAGGCTGTTTATGCAGCTTGCCGAGCTTTTATCTGCTCTGCCGGCAGTTCATCTGCCGTCCGCAGAGCTTTTCTCGCCGATCGATCATATCGTATCGGATTCTCGCCGTGCGGGGGTACGCACGTTGTTTGTCTGCTTGCGCGGTGAGGAGGAGGACGGGCACGCT
>JAZOOW010000155.1:0-7906 GCA_045655145.1 Eubacteriales bacterium
CTGACGGCAGGGTGTGGTTGGGGCCTGCAAAATAGTCACCCATCGGCTCGGGCGTATATTTCCCGAGAAATACAGAGCCGGCATTTTCTATCTGCGGGAGCCAGCGGAAGGGATCGTCCACGCAAAGCTCAAGATGCTCCGGCGCGATCTCGTTCGAGATGGCGAGTGCAGAGGGCATATCGGGGGCAATAATGATCTTGCCTGCCGTGTCGATCGAGGTGCGTGCGATCTCGGCGCGGGGAAGTTTCGGAATCTGGATCTCCAGCTCGTCACGGACGGCGAGAGCCAGTTCACGGGAGGTCGTCACGAGAACGGCGGCGGCAAGGCGGTCGTGCTCTGCCTGGGAAAGAAGATCGGCCGCTACATGGACAGGATCGGCACTTTCATCGGCAATAACAAGGATCTCGCTCGGGCCCGCGATCATGTCGATGGACACCTTGCCAAACACCATTTTCTTGGCGAGTGCCACAAAGATATTGCCGGGGCCTACGATCTTCTGTACAGGGCGCAGGCTCTCCGTGCCGTATGCCAGTGCCGCAATAGCCTGTGCGCCGCCGCATTTGTAGATGCTGTCCACGCCGCACAGCTTGGCGGCGGCCAGGATCTCCGGCTTAATATTTCCGTTTTTGTCAGGCGGTGTGACCATGACGATCTCGGATACGCCTGCAATGGTGGCGGGAATGGCGTTCATCAGAACGGTAGACGGATATGCCGCCGTTCCGCCCGGAACGTAGATACCTACGCGGCGGATAGGGCTGTATTTTTGCCCAAGGATCACACCGCTTTCCTTTTCTATGCGGAAGTCATCATGTAGCTGACGGCGGTGAAAGAGGGCGATGTTGTCATAGGCATTTTGCAAGGTTTCCAAGAAATACGGGTCTATTGCGGAGCATGCGTCCGCAAGCTCCTCCTCTGTCACGCGGAGAGAGGACAGGGTAGGGCAGTCAAATTTCTGCGTATAGGCGAGGAGAGCGGCGTTGCCGTTTTGGCGTACATCCTCTACGATCTCGCGCACGGTTCCTTCATATTCTGTATAGCTCTGGATCTCTCTGTTCAAAATCAAAGACGGATCCAAAAGATCCTCATATAGCTTGATCATGACGGTGTATTTGTCCTTTCCTTGACAGCGGCCACCATGGCCGCAATTTCGTTTTCCTTGAACTGGCATGCGGATTTGTTGGCGATCAGGCGTGCGCTGATCGGGATGATCTCCTCAAAGACGGCAAGGCCGTTCTCGCGGAGCGTACTTCCTGTTTCCACGATGTCAACGATCACGTCGGAAAGACCAAGCACGGGGGCGAGCTCAATGGAGCCGTTGAGCTTGATAATTTCGATCTCACGGCTTTGGCTCGCATAGTAACGGGAGGCAATGGTGGGGAATTTGGTGGCAACGCGCAGAGGACGGTCGAAATCGTCGCGGAAATCACGACGCGCGGCAACAGCCATACGGCAAACCCCAAAGCCAAGATCTGCAAGCTCGTAAATATCAAAGTCGCCTTCCTCCAGAATGTCACGGCCGACAACACCGACGTCGGCGGCACCGTATTCCACATAGATCGCCACATCGGAAGGCTTGACAAGGAAGTATTTGACACCTGCCTCTTCATTAACAAAAATAAGGCGGCGCCCCTCGTCAAGAAGCTCGGGGCAGCTGTAGCCGAGATCGGCAAGAAGACGGTAGACCTTCTCGCCAAGCCGTCCCTTTGGCAGTGCAATGCTTAACATGTGGACACCTCTCTTATCTCACGCGGACGGAGTCCGTCGGGAATGGCGGTTTCTGTACGTACGGAATACCCCTGTGCACGGAGCACTTCTGCGGTGTGGCAAACAACGGCGGGGGCGTCCTCCGGCTTGTAGAGAAGTAAAATGTCACAGTCATAAGCCGGACGGGGAATGAGGGGAACCAGCTCGGAAAGATAAACGGCAAAGCCCAGTGCACCGACTCCCTCGCGGAAGCGCGTAACCAATCTGTCATAACGTCCGCCCGAAAGAACATGCTTGTGAATGCCGGATACATATCCTTGGAAAATGATTCCGTTGTAGTATCTGCCGTCATTTATCATTGAAAAATCAAGTCGCAGACGGTCTGCATAGGCACTGTCACGCAGACCCTCGTAGAGAAGGGTCAGCTCCCCAAGGGCGGCTTCCTCTGGCACCAGCGTGCGGAGCGTTTCCAGAGCCTCTCCCATGCTTCCGTGGATACCGGCCAACGTCAGAAGCTTTTGCTTGGCGGCATCAGCGATCCCAGCCGCATCTGCAATACGCGTGATATCATGCAGACTGCGCCGCCGTAGCGCGTCCAGAAGTGCATCACGGACTGTGCGGTCATCGGTCGCCGTATCCAATACCGCTGTGGCGATCTGCATGTGTGAGATGTTGAGCGTAAAGTCGCGTCCGCATAGTGCAAGGGACGCGAGTGCCAGTCCGAGGACCTCCAGGGTGGAAACGGTATCGACCGCGCCGAGAAGCTCAAGTCCCATTTGGTGGATCTCACGGAATTCCCTTGCTCTGACATCCATGCGGTATACACTTTCCGTGTAATAGAGCTTTTCTGCAGAGGCAGGGGTCGCCTTGCTGTTTTTGACAATAGAAAGTGTAACGTCGGGCTTGAGAGCCAAAAGACGGCCGTTTGGGTCATTAAAGGTGATCAGTTGCTCGCTTTGCAGAAAATTTTTGTTTTGAAGATAGAGAGAATATTCCTCAAATTTGCGCATCTTATAATTTTTATATCCCGCGGCGGTAAAGAGCGCGGCAATGCGCTGTGTCATCTCCTCGGCAGAGAAAAAGCCGGGAGCAGATTCGGATATTTGCATGGATCAGTTCTCCTTTTTTGGCAGATAACGGGGAAGGAGCTTGCGGTAGCCTTCCTTATACTTTACACATTTGCTGACACGGGAAAGCGTTGCACTTGAGATGTTGACACGCTCCGTGACCTCATTGTAGGTGCGTCCGTCAAGAAGCAGACGCGCAGCCTCGACCCTTTGTGCCATGTATTCGAGCTCCTTGTATGTACAAAGGTCGTCAAGAAGCAAGGCGACATCTTCTTTGCTCTGTAGATTTGCGATGAGATGATAAAGCTGTTCGATCAGATGATTGACTTCCATGGGAGCCTCCTTTTTGTAAAACATATCGCGATGACGGCTCGGATTTTCTTGCTCGATACTATTATACACTATCGCACTAAATTTGTAAAGTGTTTTTTGCAAAAAACATTAAAAAATTTTTGCAGGGAGGTACATTCTGTCCTTCTCCCGTCAGCAAGAGGAATCTTGCTGGCCCCCTTGACTTGCAGAACAATTTGTGGTATACTGAAAAGAAGAAATGGGCAAAATCCCTTGGCGCAGGTAGCAAATGAAAGTGACGGAGTTAGGTATGTGCGAAAACACGGATCTTCTTAAGAAAAAACTGACCGAGATGCTCGGGTGGTTTCATAGCTTTTGCGTAACGCACGGCCTGCGGTATTACGCATTGGGGGGGACCATGCTCGGTGCCGTGCGGCATGGTGGATTTATTCCGTGGGATGACGATATTGATGTGGGCATGCCGCGCCGCGATTTTGAAAGACTTTCGGAGCTTTTGGCGGACAAGACGGGGCGGTATGTGTTGGAAAACGCAGAATCCGAGGATCCTGCTTACTTTTACCCTTTCTCGAAGCTTTATGATACGCAGACAACTCTGATTGAGCATAAAAGGTACGTGCTGAAGCGTGGTATTTATTTGGATATTTTTCCTCTTGACGGCATCGGCAACACACGTGAGGAAAGCGTACGTCATTATCGGAGAGTGCATAAAAAATACAACCTTTTGCTGGCGCGCACAGGTGCTGTACGCAAGGGGCGTGCCTGGTATAAGAATATGGCGGTTTGCCTTCTGCGTTTGATTCCCGATTGCCTTCTTTCCAATAAGCACATTCTTCGTGAGCTGGTTGATCTTTGCCGTCGTTATGATTATGATGAGTGCGCATGGTTTGGCAACCTTGTAGGGGCATGGCGACTTCGTGAGGTGATGCCGCGAGAGGTGATGGGAGAGCCGCGCCTCTATCCGTTTGAAGGCTTGCTTATTTATGGCGTTGCCGACGCAGATCGTTATTTGACTAATCTGTACGGTGATTGGCGCAAGCTTCCGCCCGAGGAAAAACGGGCGACTCACCATGATTATATATTGTGCGATCTCAAAACGCCGTATCTTTCAAATAATATTGACAAAGGAGCATTGACATGAAACGTGTGATTACCTACGGAACCTTTGATCTTTTGCATTATGGGCATATTAATCTTTTGCGTCGTGCGAAGGAATTGGGGGACTATCTCATTGTCGCCCTTTCTACTGACGAGTTTAACTGGGATGAAAAGCGCAAAAAGTGCTACTTCACATATGAGCAGAGAAAGCAGCTGCTTGAGGCGGTGCGATATGTCGATCTTGTGATCCCCGAGGAAAATTGGGAGCAAAAGCGCACGGATGTCCATGAATATCATATCGATACCTTTGTAATGGGGGGCGATTGGGAAGGGAAGTTCGATTTTCTGCGCGAGGAGGGGTGTGAGGTGGTTTATCTCCCGCGTACTCCTGAGATCAGCACGACAGAGATCAAGAGAGGACTTTCCAAGTAACGCATATTCCAAGGTCCTGTGTCAATAATAAAAGAAAAGGAGTGGAAAGTAATGTCTGTTTTGAAGGTAACAAAAGATAATTTTGATGAAGTAAAACGCAGTGAAAAAACTGTTCTTCTTGACTTTTATGCCGATTGGTGCGGCCCTTGCCGTATCCTTTCCCCTGTTGTGGATGAGATCGCCGAGGAGCGAGGGGACATTCTTGTCGGAAAGATCAATACGGACGAGGAACCCGAGCTTGCACAGGCATTCGGCATTATGAGCATTCCGACGCTGGTGGTAATGAAGGGCGGAGAGGTGACAAATAAAGCCGGCGGCGCACGCCCCAAGGCACAGATTCTGGCACTTTTATAAGGAAAAGGGCGGGGCTTGGCCGAGTTAATCCGGCCAAGTGCCCGTTTTTTCGAGAAGGAGTATCGGTATGCATATACATGACATGATCGTCATCGGCGGCGGCCCTGCCGGATATACGGCGGCATTGTATGCCGCCCGTGCAGGACTTTCTGTGCTGGTGCTTGAACGCATGAGCATCGGTGGGCAGATGACGCTGACGGATATGATAGACAATTATCCCGGCTTCGCTGAGGGCATTGATGGGACCACGCTTGGTATGCAGATGCAGGCGGGGGCCGAACGCTTTGGTGCTGTAACGGCGTATGCTGAGGTGCTTTCTCTCTCTCTTTTAGAAAGCCCCAAGCGTATCAGCACGACGGAGGGCGAGCATCTTGCGCATACCGTTGTGATCGCCACAGGTGCCGAACCGCGCAGGCTTGGACTTCGCGGGGAGGATGCGCTTATCGGGCAGGGCGTTCATTATTGTGCGCATTGCGACGGCCGTTTTTATAAAGGGAAGGACGTGCTCGTGGTAGGTGGCGGCAACAGTGCGGCATCGGATGCGCTGTATCTTTCTCATCTTGCACGGCAGGTAACCGTTGTGCATCGGCGGGATACCCTCCGTGCTACGCGTGTGTACCACACGCCGCTGATGCGCGCGGAGAATGTGCGCTTTCTTTGGAACAGCACAATAGACGGATTCTTGACAAATGGCGGCTTTCGCGGTGTGCGTGTGCGTGACCTTCCAAGCGGAGATGTGCATGACCTTGCCTGTGACGGGCTGTTTGTCAGCATAGGGCGTGTTCCGTCCGTGCATCCTCTCACCGAGGAGCTGACACTTGATGCACAGGGGTATGTTGTAGCTGACGAAACGACAAAGACAAATATCCCCGGCGTTTTTGCCGTGGGAGATGTGAGGACCAAGGTGTTGCGTCAGGTCGTTACTGCGGTGGGCGACGGCGCGGTGGCTGCACATTTTGCAGAAGAATATCTGGCCGAGAACGGCTGCATGATGCAGACTTAAGATTGAGGTATGCGGTATGACAAAAAAATCAATTTGCTTACGCCTGTTTCTTACCATGTTTAAGATCGGGCTATTTACCTTTGGCGGCGGTTATGCGATGATCGCTTTCCTGGAGGACGAGTTCGTTGCCAAGAAAAAATGGATGGAGAAGAACGATTTTTTGGATATGCTTGCGATCGCCGAATCCACACCGGGGCCGATCGCCATCAATTCGGCCACCTACATAGGCTACCGGTCGGCAGGCGTGCTTGGATCTGTATGTGCCACGCTTGGCGTTTGCCTTCCGTCCTTTATTATCATCTTTATCATTTCTCTGTTTTTTGATGCCTTTTTAGAGATCAAATACGTGGAGTACGCCTTCCGCGGCATTCAGGTGGCGGTGATCTATCTGATCCTGTCTGCCGGCCTGCGCATGCTTCGTCAGCTGGATAAAACGCCGCTTATCGCCGTTTTGTTTGTTGTGGCAACAGTTGCACTCCTGCTCCTCTCCTTCTTTGCCGTCAGCGTGTCGGCCATCGTCTTTGTTCTGGCGGGGGGGGCTGTCGGCCTTTCGGTCTTCCTGATCGGTAAGCTTCGTCGGGGAGGTGATCGGTCATGATACTCCTTGATCTGTTTTTGGTTTTCTTGGAGATCGGTGCAGTTTCCTTTGGCGGCGGCTACGGAATGATCTCCCTTGTACGCGAGAAAATTCTTCTCTTTGGCTGGATGACGGAGGAGGAGTTTTTACAGATGATCGCGATTGCCGAGTCCACGCCGGGGCCGATCGCCATCAATATGGCCACCTATGTGGGCTCTACGCAAGGCGGCATTCTCGGCTCGGCTGTCGCCACGCTTGGCGTGGTTTTGCCTGCCTTTTTGATCATTCTGCTCATTGCATCCGTGATCCGCAATTTTTTGCAATACCGTGCGGTAGGTGCTTTTCTGGACGGTGTGCGTCCTGTGGTCGTTGCCCTCATTATGACAACAGCACTCACTATGCTGACGGGCAATCTCCTCTCCTTCCGCAGCTTTGGCGATCAAATTGCGGTTGATTTTGTCGGATGTGGTGTTTTGCTTCTGCTCGTGGGAGCAGATCTGATCCATCGCCGCATAAAAGGGAAGAAGATCGCCCCCATTCTTTTGATCCTGATCTCGGCAGTGCTTGGTATAGCAGCTTCACTTTTGTTCCCGTAAAATTTGCCTTTTCCATTGCAAAGGATCTTTCGATTTATGAAAACACCAAGGTCCTCTCGCTATTGCCCGAGAAGGCTGTGACACAATACGGCACCATCCGCACCGGATGGCATGTATGTTGATACATGTGATAGGGGGCTCTCCTTTCGTGATTATGGGCAGCTTTTGTTGCTGGGCGGCGGCGCACACCGCACAGGGGAAAAAGGCGGATGCCGGCAGGAGCTTGAGGAATTTGCACGCATGTATTATCCGGGTGCAAGCGTCGTTGGTAAGAGGGCCACACAGGACTGCATGACTTTGGGCGGTGTGCCGTATATCGGGAGCGGATAAAAAGCAGTAACTCCTGACACGGCAAAAAGAAATTGTGAAAACATGATAATTGTTGTTGCATTGCCCGTAGAAATATTGTATAATAGAGGTGCAATTCATTTTGGAGGATTTATGATATGTGTGACAGCAATAAGTTTTATATCTGTGAGCATTGCGGCAATTTGATCGGTATGATTCACGATGCAGGCGTTCCCATGATGTGCTGCGGGCAGAAGATGACCAAGCTTGTGCCCGGTACCGTTGAGGCAAGCCATGAAAAGCATATTCCCGTGGTATCCGTTGAAGGGAATACCGTAACGGTAACGGTCGGTGCGGTTGAGCATCCTATGGCAGAGGAGCACAGTATTCTTTGGGTATACCTCCAGACTGACAAGGGCGGTCAGCGCAAGTGCCTTGCGGTCGGTAAGGTGCCGGTTGTCACCTTCGCGCTTGCTGA
>JAZOOW010000156.1:0-3760 GCA_045655145.1 Eubacteriales bacterium
CCGGCTTGTTCATGGAATACACATGGACGTGCGTAATGCCGTTGGCAAACAAATCGATGATCTGATCGGTGGCGTAGGCAATTCCTGCCTGCATCATAGCCGCAGGGGCATGCCCAAAGCGATCCACGAGCGACTTGAAGCGTTGCGGCATGAAGGAATGCGACAGCGCGATCGCACGCGCCACCTGGTTGCCGTTGGTGATCGGCATGATGCCGGGAATGATGGGCACGGTAATGCCTGCCTCACGAATTTTATAAAGGAAATTGTAAAGCAGATTGTTATCAAAGAACATCTGCGTCGTCAAAAATGAGCAGCCTGCCTCCACCTTCTCGGCCAGATGCTGAATATCCTCCCGTTGTGAGGCACTTTCGGGATGCATCTCGGGATAGCAGGCACCGCCGATGCAGAGATCGGGTGCAAGCTCGCAGAGCTCACGCACAAGGTCCACCGCATAGCGGTAATCGCGCGCGGAGGGATCGGCGGCCGCCATCTCTGGCGTCAGATCGCCGCGCAGAGCCAGAACGTTCTCCATGCCTGCCTCACTGATCTCGGCAATGCGCGCACGCACGGTATCCCGTGTGGAGGACACACAGGTCAGGTGCGCTACGGTGGGAACAGCATACTTCTCTTTGATGTTTTTGGCGATCTCCAGCGTATAGCGGCTGGTACCGCCGCCCGCACCGTAGGTCACGCTCATGAAGGAGGGGCGCAGCCTTGCGATCTCCTCGGTAGCGTGCTTGACGCTCTCAAAGGCGGTATCGGTCTTGGGAGGAAACACCTCAAAGGAAATAGAAAGCTTATCTTGCGAAAGCAGGTCTGTAATCTTCATCGCGTAATTCCTTTCCTGCCGCAGGGCGGCCGTTTACCGATCCTCAGGGGACGGCAGAGTCTTGCATAAAAAGAGGGTATACAAAAGCGCGCCGACACACAGAAGGAGGGAGAGGAGAATATCCACCGTTCCCACCATGGCCGCGCGATTTGAAAAGGCCGAGAGAGCATTGAGAACGCTGTGCGTCAGGATGCAGGGGATCAGACTTCCTCCTCGGTAATAGAGGGTCACAAACAAAAATCCGAAGGCGACGGCACCAAGCACCTGACAGAGATTATCGATCAGCTGTGCGCCGCTGCCGTTAATGAGGTTGACAAAATGACCTATGCCAAAGGTGAGCGAGGACACGATGACCGCCGAGCGCACACCCGACGGAAGCATGGCGCGGAAGAGAAATCCGCGGAAGATCAGCTCCTCAAGAAGGCCGACCAGCAGCATGCTTCCCACGTAGCAAAGCGTATCGGGGAGCGGCATATTCAAAAGAGCACCGCACCATACGTTGGTGGAAGCAAGGAGAAGAAGCGGCAAAAAACAGAGGTAACGGCGAAAGGGCGGCCGCGGACAGGTAAAGCCGTACTCCGAAAAAAGGCCGTTTTTATGCAGAAAAAAGAGAAGCACCGCCGAGAAAAGCAAGAGAAACGGAAGAGTGATACAGCTTGTAATGTCAAGCATAAGCGACAGTGAATCCGTCACGCTTGCGCCGACTACGTAAAGTGCGATGAGCAACAGAGAAAACAAAAGCGGTCGCTTGCGGTAAAGCTTTGTCATAGACGACTTCCTTTCACGAAAGACCGAGATACTCGGCAAGGATACGGGCGGCCGTGCCGACCATATCACCGCAGGGGCGTTTTTTATAGTAGCCCTCGGTGCGCGGTGTGGGAGCAGGTGTGGCGGAGGGATTCCCCCCCAAAAGCTCACGGCAAATGATCGAGCCGTGCTCCTCGCGGAAGCGCTCTGCCAGCATCTGCACGGTAGCATACACCCGTGCCTTCTCGGCATCGTTATGTACGGAATAGCCCTCTCTTTCTCCAAGAACGAGCAGCATGCCGCTGACCGCACCGCAGACCTCGCGCATCCGTCCCATGCCGCCGCCAAAGGGAGAGGCAAGACGGAGGGCGGTTTCCTCGTCAACACCTGTCACGTCCGAGAAAGCGGCAAACACCGCCTGTGCGCAGTTGGCACCTGCCGAAAAAAGAGCTCTGGCCTTTTCTTCATAACGGTTCATATATGGATCTCTCCTTGGAGTTGTATTTTCAGCACCATTATACACGATTTTTGAAGGTTTTTCAATATTTTCCTAAAAAATCAGGTGCGAAAGCATAGTTATGCTTTCGCACCTGTCTGTTATACAAATTCTTCGGGCAAGGTCGCCTTATGCTCGCAGTAGAAGCAACGGCAGATACGGCGTTTTTTATCCACCACGCGGAATACCTGATCAAGCTCCTGCTCGGTCGCTGTGATGCAACGGCGGTTGGCACAGGTGATGCGATTGATGAGCATGTCCTCCGTATCAAGGGGCACGATCTCTTTATCCTTTTCTGCCTCGGAGAGGAGCTTAAGAATGAGAGCCATACGGATGTACTTTCCGTTATACACCTGCTTGAAATAGGCGGCGCGGGGATCGGCATCCACCTTGACGCTAATCTCGTTGACGCGCGGCAGGGGATGCATGATCGAGAGATCTGCCTTCGCATGCATCAACTTCTCGGGCGTGAGGATGTAGCTGTCACGCAGGCGGTCATAGGCCCCCTCATCCGAGAGGCGCTCGCGCTGGATGCGCGTCATGTAGAGGATGTCGAGGGTGGGGATCGCCTCCTCCAAAGAGGCGGTCTCAGTATATGTCATATGACCCGCTCCCAGCACACCGTGCCGCACGTATCCGGGCACGCGAAGCTCCTCGGGCGAGATCAGCACGATGCGGATGCCCGTATAGCGCGAGAGCGCAGAAATCAGTGAATGTACTGTTCTGCCGTACTTTAAGTCCCCACAAAAACCGACTGTGAGATCGGTCAGTCTTCCCTTTTCGCGGTGGATCGTCAGAAGATCGGCCAGCGTCTGGGTGGGATGTGCGTGTCCGCCGTCACCTGCATTGATGACGGGAATGCCTGCATGACGGGAGGCCACGAAGGGCGCACCCTCACGGGGATGGCGCATGGCAATAATGTCTGCATAACAGCCAAGCACCTTGGCCGTATCGGCTACGCTTTCTCCCTTGGCGGCAGAAGAGGAGCCGGACTCCGAAAATCCGAGCACACTTCCGCCAAGCTCCAGCATGGCCGCCTCAAAGCTGAGGCGCGTACGGGTGGACGGCTCAAAAAACAGCGTGGCGAGCTTTTTGCCGTGGCAGGCCTCGGCATAGCGCGTAGGCTCTGCAATGATATCATCGGCGAGCGCGATCAGCTCATCAATTTCTTCTGTGGAAAAATCCACAATATCGATCAAGCTACGCATGCGCTTACGCTCCGATCCAGCTCTCGTCGGAGGGGTTATTACGGAAGGCGATCAAACGGCGGATGTCCTCTTCCTTGATGTAGCCCTCCTCGGCGGCCACGGTAGCGATCACATCAAAGTTCGTCAGAGAGATGTTCTTCACATCGGCGGCGGCAAGACGCTCGATCCCCTTCTTCATGCCGTAGGTAAAGATGCTGACGATGCCGAGGACCTCTGCCCCTGCCTCACGCAGGACATTCACCACCTCGATGACACTTCCGCCCGTGGAGATCAGATCCTCCACGACGACCACCTTCTGGCCTGGCTCAAGACGGCCCTCGATCTGGTTCTGTCTGCCGTGATCCTTAGCGCCCGAACGGACGTAGCCCATAGGCAGACCGAGCAGATGGCCTGTGATGGCGGCGTGTGCAATACCGGCCGTAGAGGTACCCATCAGTACCTCGCACTCGGGATAATACTTTTTAACAAGCTCGGCAAGGC
>JAZOOW010000157.1:0-5857 GCA_045655145.1 Eubacteriales bacterium
AGGTGCCGAGTGAAACGAGGCGGAAGGGTTGTTAATATAACAGCAACAATCCCTCAGTCAGCTTCGCTGACAGCTCCCTTTACACAAGGGAGCCTGCTATAAGCAAACTTTCTATAAGGACAAAAGCCGTTTGGGAAATGGCTAAACAAGGAGGCCTTTCGCTACGGGGCTCTCCACCGCTTATGCTTTTTGGAACCACGCGATCGTCGCGTGGTTTTCGTTTTACAACGAAGGACGGGCGTTTTGTGAACGCCCGTCCGTTTTTCGGAAGAAGCAATCTCGCCACGTACTCCTAGAAGCCTCCCTTTTACCTTTTACCTCTTACCTCTCGCCTCTTACCTCAAAGCCCTCGCCCCGTGTGTCGTTTTCACCACACACGGGGCGGGGGCTTTTGTGGGAAATTATTTGAAATCGGGGAACATATCGCCGTTCTGCACGTCAGAGCCGGAAAGCCCCTTGATGTTGCTGAACGTCAGCGCGCTCTTCACCGGCATGGTCCTGTCGGGATAGATGTTGTCTTCGAGAACGACACCCTTGACGTCCGCAAGCTTGACAGCCATCTTCTTCTTCTGGATGCCGCCCTCGGCGATCGAGCCGAAGTCGTTGCCCTCAATGCGCACGTCCATCGCGCCAAGCACCATCACCGCATACTCGCTGCGGCGGTTCTTGAAGACGTTGTTCTTGATCGTAAAGTGTGCATACACGGAATCCTTGGAGAAATCCGGATAGCCCATGCTGGAGATCCAGATCGGAGCCTGCTCATTAGCCTTGTGGCAGGCATTGTCAAAGATGCTGTTCTCAATGCGGATATTCTCGGAGATGCCCGACTCTGCCCAGGAGTGCTCGTAGGAGATGCTCACGCCTGCGGCGGCCATATTCTGGAGCGTGCAGTTCTTCACCGCACCGTTCGAGGCCTTCAGAAGCAGACCGCGCGAGGGCAGGTTACGCACCACGGTATTATCAATGAGGAAGCCGTCCGCATAGTAGGAGCGGTTATCCACCATGATCTTGCCATCAAACTTCCAGTTGTTGTTGGCCGATCTGGTTGCGCCCTTCTCGTCCAGCGGATAGTTTGCAAGCTCCTCCCACTTGACCGAGTCTACCGGTACGGTGACCGCATAGGTCTTGATCTTGATGGGACTGCCGTCCGTATTGGTATGCTCAATGGTAACCTCGCCCACCTCCTCGGTAGCCGAGAGAACCTTGGCATCACAGATCAGCGCGCCCGTCCAGGAGTAGGCATACACGCGGTTGCCAACGGCAAAATCATGCGTCATGCTATCGGGAACCAGTCTGCCGTCGTTGTAGGCCACCTGGGCAAGCAGAGGCTTGTAGACCAGCGTAGCCGTTTCCCCGTCATCATTTTTGTAGATGGTGCTCAGGCGCGAGGGGTAGGAATGCTGGTTCGTGCCGTCATCACACATGTTTTCAAAGACAGAGGAGATGATCTGCGAGCCGGTGGAGGAGCCGATGATATGCGTGGCATCGATGGAGGAATAACGTGAGATATCGCCGCGGTAGTGCGTTCCGTCAAAGCGCACGTCGGTGTGAATGCCGTACTGCGCCTCCAGTGCCTTATACTTATCGTAGGTTTCCTGATCAATGATCTCGGCGGCGGGATTGGTATCCAGCACACGGAGATAGGTTACGGGGCCTGTTACGTAATATTCTGCAAAGCAGGCAGCACCCGAGTTGCCGTAGATGGTCAGATCCTGATAGACGATGCCGGAGGAGGAGCTCGTGCTGACATGCGCCCCTGCGCCGACCTTGTTACGGCAGGTAAGGACGTCGCCCACCTTCAGCATTTCATAAACGGGTTGCGAGACAGAGAAGATCATGCTTCCGTCATCGCGGCGCTCCACAAAGCTGTGCGTGTTGAGGCCGCCGTCTGTGGGATACATGAGGCCGTCACGGAAGATGTTGGCACCCGACTCATTGAAGAGCGTGAGATTGGAGTTGGCGAAATCGTTGTAGAAGCCTGCGGCGGCTACCACGCGGATCTGCGGCTTGCCCTTGATCTTCTCTACGACGTGCACCTGTCCCGCGCTGTCACGCTCGTAGGCAAAGGTCACGCCCTTGATGGCAATATTCTCGGTGCTCTGTATCTGCACATGGGGTTGCGTGCTGTCGGTCGAGGGGGTTTCATTCGCACTTCTCGTGCAGAGAGAACGCTCGGCCATCACACCGTAGCCGTACACAGTGGTGTTTTTATGCTGCTTCTCGAAATACCACTTCACGTCGTTGACGTACGCACCGGGGGCAATGATGACGAAATCGGAGGACTCCGCCTCAGCAAGCACGTACTCGCCAAGCTCAAGATCCTTTTCGGGGCCGCGGACGTATTCAAGACGCTCCTCGGTGAGGAACTGATCCTTATCTGCATGCGGAAGAAGGTTCTCGTCAGCACCGACAGACAGACGCTTTCCAACATCCATCAGGCTGTCACCGTTTGTGTTGTTGTTGCCCGAAAGCACAGCCTCGTGGTTGTACTCGTCATCGGGATAGGTGTTGCCGTCTGCGATCATGTAGTCGTTGTCGCTCATGGCCAGTCTGCCGCCCAGGGCGTTATCTACCACGTAGATATGCTTGCCGTTTGCAGACTCCACCGACACCGCACTGTTGCGGATGACGGCTGCGTTGTCCGCACCGGTCAGCTTGACCGAGGTCTGTGCATCGAGAATGACGCACGCACCGACGAGCAGGTTATGTGCCTCACCGATCTCGATACCGACAGAAGCCTTGTCGGTCTTGATCGTGCAACGGCGGATCTCGGTGTTGTCAGCGGCGGTCTTGATGGCCGCGCCCGCCGTACCGATAAAGCGGCAGCCATACAGGTAGGTGCCGTCAGCGGAGGTATCCACAAGGCCTGCCTCGGTAAAGCCGAGGTAGCTTTCTGTCATCGTCAGCCCGTCAGCACCGCTCGAAACGGCGGTCTTGCCGTCAAAGCGGCAGTTCTCGACCGTAAGGCCCTTGGTGGCCGTATCCACCGAAAGGGCGGTTCCGTCCGCAGAGAGAACGCGCACGTTCTCCAGCGTAATATTCTCGGATTGCTTGATCGACAGCGCACCGATGATCGTGATGTTCTTCAGTACAAGGCCGTCACCGTCGTCAATGGCGACACCGTGCGGTGCTACCAGCACCATGCCCTTGGCGTCGTACTCCTTGTTGCCCGAGAAGGCATACGCCTCATCGGTGATGCGGATGAGCATGTTGTCATCCAGCCCCTTGCTTGAGCGGAAGAGCGAGCGCACCTGCGCCTCGGTCTTGTCGACCACAGCCGCGGCGTCGTAGACGGTGGGCTCCAACAGGGGAGCACCTGTCAAATAGTCACCCGTGCCTGCCATGTCGGCCCCGTTCGGATAAACGGTGGGGGTGGGGCCGGTCGGATTTCCGCCGCCCGTGGTGGTGGTGGTAGTCGTTGTCGTACCGCCGCCGTTATCGGGTGCGGGACAGCCGCACAGTCCGATCACCGTGCAAACGGCAAGGATCACAGACAGAACGGCTTGTAAAAGCGTTGTTTGTTTCATATATATCTCCTTTTTGCGCGCGTGCGCTGTTGTACGGAAGTGGTCGCAGAGTAGTGGCGCGTTTTGCTTCGTTTTCGCGCGTTTTCGCTCAACTCCTGGACTCACCCAGTATATTTTAACATTTTTTGCTCGCTATTGCAAGCGGTTTGGTGCGTTTTATTCCGCGCGCCCTGTAGAAAAACAGCCGCGCTTTTTGTGGAGATTGCACAAATTTACCTTCCCAAATCGGGTTCGTCTAGGAGGCCTTTCGCTACGGGGCTCTTCACCGCTTATGCTTTTTGGAACCACGCGACGATCGCGTGGTTTTCGTGATACAACGAAGGAAGGGCGTTCACAGAACGCCCGTCCTTTTTTTCGGGAGAAGCAATCTCGCCGCGTGCTCCTACAAGCCTGCCTCTTACCTCAAAACCCTCGCCCCGTGTGTCGTGAAACGATCCACGGGGCGGGTTTTCTGCTTTTTGGGGTGGTTGCGCGGAGGTGCTTATCTGATATTCTGATACGCGCGGATGAGGTCCCTCATCTTCCCGTCCAAGACTGTGCCGACACTCGACCAAAGACCGGATGCGGTATAGCCTTTTCCTGCTGTTTCCTGTACAAGATAGCGCAAATACAGCCCAAGCGAGCCGTAGGAGTTGGTGGTATCGAATTTCAACTCCTGGTGATGGTAGATCGCCATATCGAAAACGCGACCCTCCATGATCTTATCCAGCATATCGACGGCCTGTCGGTTAACGAAGCCGCTATCATGCTTGACGATCATCTCATAGTAGGGCTCGTTAATCGTTTTTTGGGTCTCGGCCGAGAGCGCGACCGTCATCGCGCCTGCCAGCTTCAGCTGCTTTCTTACGGTGTAGCGTGGGATCGACAGCACGGTAATGTTATCCTGCGTGCCTGTGAGATAGTTCCCCTGATCCCCGTTCAGCTTGGGATACGGCAGCACGCCGTAATTCTGCTGCATGCCCTTGATGACCGATTCCTTGAGCAAGGAAAGCGTGCCTGTCATGAGCAGAATGTGCCCCGATGCAAAGGAATCCTTGCGCGTTTGGTTGTCCAGCCCCAGACCGCCCAGCGACACGCCTCTGTTATCCGAGAAGAAGCTGCGGAGCTTGTTGATCAGCGCATCAAAGGTCACACTCACCGTAAAGGCCGTCGGCTCCGAGATGCCGTCGTTCTGAATGTAACGGAAGCCGGAGCTCCACGTGTAATTATCAACCTCGGTATGCATATAGTTGTAAAGCCCGATCGTATCCTCGGCATCCACATTGCCCGGGATTCCGCGGTCCGGGTCGTCGATCCAGAAATCCTTGGTCATCTCCATCATAGCATCCAGCGTCCACGCGCCGGCAGCGACGATGTCATACATCGTCTGATACTCCGCACCGGTTGCCTCGCCGTACTTCTTCGCGACCTGATACTCTGCCTCCACCGTCTCGTTGAAGAGCATGGCAAAGGACAAATCCACCAGCGTGATGCACATATCCGAGATAGCGACAAACTGACGGCCGCATATGGTGGAGTTTTTGTTCATGTCGGCAGGCCACCAAGGATCGCCCGCCGCCAGACTCTCTCGCGCGTAGGGGACGGTAGAACGCCAATCGCGGTAGTCGCCCTGCGTGATGAGCTTGCCCGACTGAAAGGCCATCATGGCAATGAGGTCAAAGTGGGGTTCCATGCTCCGCAGCTCATCGCGAACGTAATTATAATGCGAGCCGAGATCCCCGGCACCCTTGGTTGCGGTAACATCGGGCACGATGGTTACAGCAAAGCGCTCCTCCAGCTTTTTGTTGCGCTTGTAGATCAGCTGATCGAGCGCATCCTTGGAGTCCTCCGCGGCATAAATCTCGTAATCGTAGGTTTCAAAGGTGGAAATGGTCAGTGTTCCTCCACCAAGCTCCTGCTTGATCGCCTCTGTGTCCAGACTGTCTTTCCATGCGGGGGGCTGGTCGCCGCCGGATGCGGTTGTCGTGGTAGAGGTCGTGCCGCCGTTATCGGGCGCGGGGCAACCACAGAGCATCAGCGTGCCGAGCAGCATGCAAAGGGCAAGCAGGCAAGATATGCTTCTTTTCATGGTTTCACCTCTCTCGTTTGTGTTTGTTTGCAATTTTATGGTACCAAAAGGATAAGAAAAAGTCAATAAAAAAATAAAAAAGGAGGAAAAAATTCAAAAAAACCACAAAACAAGAACAGAAAGTGAATTGTCAATAGAAGTGCAACACTTTTAAGAAAGATTTTGCAATTCTAAGTTCCAAGAATCCTGAGCAGAAATATAATTTAAGCATTTGCGGGGTCTGTTGTTAATTAACGACAGATTCCGCAAAAGTGTTTTGGGG
>JAZOOW010000158.1:0-33004 GCA_045655145.1 Eubacteriales bacterium
CGTTGCTGCAGGCCTTGCCGAGCGTATCGTTGACCCCGAGCGCCAGATCACCTTCCGCGTTCCGTGGGTGGACGATGCCGGCAAGCCTCAGGTCAACCGTGGCTTCCGCGTTCAGTTCAACTCTGCGATCGGCCCGTACAAGGGCGGTCTTCGCTTCCACCCCTCGGTAAACGCCTCCATCATGAAGTTCCTTGACTTTGAGCAGACCTTCAAGAACTCGCTGTCCAGCCTCCCGATGGGTGGCGGCAAGGGCGGCTCCGATTTCAACCCCGTAGGCAAGTCGGACGGTGAGGTCATGCGCTTCTGCCAGTCCTTTATGACCGAGCTTTCCAAGCACATCGGTGCAGACACCGACGTTCCTGCCGGTGATATCGGCGTCGGCGCACGCGAGATCGGCTATCTCTTTGGCCAGTATAAGCGTCTGCGCAACGAGTTTACCGGCGTTCTGACCGGCAAGGCTCGCTCTGCAGGCGGGTCTCTCATCCGTCCCGGGGCAACCGGCTTTGGTGCCGTATATTATGCAGTTGAGCTCCTCCGCTCCTTTGGCGAGGAGATCAAGGGCAAGACCTTTGCTATCTCCGGCTTCGGCAACGTGGCTTGGGGTACTGCCAAGAAGGTAGCAGAGCTGGGCGGCAAGGTCGTGACCCTTTCCGGTCCTGACGGCTACATCTACGACAAGGATGGCGTCATCACCGAGGAGAAGATCAACTACATGCTGGAAATGCGCGCCTCCAACCGCGGCCTTGTCAAGGATTACGCAGATAAGTTTGGCGTTCCCTTCTTCCCCGGCAAAAGACCGTGGTGCGAGAAGGTTGATGTTATTATGCCTTGCGCAACGCAGAATGAGGTTGGGCTGGACGATGCCAAGCAGATCGTTGCAAACGGCGTGAAGTTCTATATCGAGGTTGCCAACATGCCCACCACCGCAGAGGCAATGGCTTATCTCAAGGAGAACAAGACCGTTATCGCGCCCTCGAAGGCTGTTAACGCAGGCGGCGTTGCCGTTTCCGGCCTTGAGATGTCCCAGAACTCCATGCGTTACAGCTGGACGGCCGAGGAGGTTGACGAGAAGCTTCATGCCATCATGAAGAACATTTACGACAGCTCTGTTGCCGCTGCCAAGGAATACGGCATGGAGGGCGACCTGGTTGCCGGTGCAAACATCGCAGGCTTCCTCAAGGTTGCCGATGCCATGAAGTGGCAGGGTGTTTGCTGATCCTACCCATACATAAGCCGAGCCCCGACTGCGGTCGGGGCTCGGTTTTGCATTTTCGCTGTAATTCCTGAGCCTTGCGGATGTTTTTTCAAAAAACATCTTGACAAAGAGTGAAATATCGTATATAATAAACAGGTAACTCGGAGACGGGAGTTACACAGTACGGAGAAGTACTCAAGTGGCCGAAGAGGCGCCCCTGCTAAGGGTGTAGGTCGGGTTTACCGGCGCGAGAGTTCAAATCTCTCCTTCTCCGCCAAAAACGAGGGGATGCCCAACGGGCATCCCCTCGTTTTTGCGGTCGAGATTTGAACGCGAGTGCCGCGCGGGTAAGCAAGCAAAAACAGTTGATAACTGTTTTTGCGAAACGCTTAACGCCGAAACGAGCGGGGCAAGCCGAGTGTACCGAGGCGAAGCTGTGCGACGATTGAGGCGGAAGGGCAAATCTCTCTGCCGAAGTTTTAGTGCGGCTAATTCTCGGTTAAGAATACGGAAAGAACGGGCACCCCCTCGTTTTTGATGGTCGGGATTTGAACACGAGCACCGCGCCGCCCTTGTATTTCATCAGCCCTTTGGGGTCGGATTTCCCTGCGGCTTGATGATATATCGCAACAGGCTGCGGATGATATGCAATACTCTGCATTGGCAACATACAAGCCCCGCACCTTGATTCGTTTGCATAGTTTTTCACCTTCTTTTTAGTCAAATTTTAGTCAGATTTCAATCAACTCCCTTCTCCTTTTTTCCGACTTCCGTCCCTGCCCTGCCCCTTTTCAAAAAAATTTCAAATGCCCAAAAATTTTTCTTTTCCCTATTGACAAGAACGCATGGGTGTGATAAAATTTTTTAAAAAAAAGGAGGCTTGCCTATGAAAAAAATCACAAAACATTTTACATCCATTCTGCTTGTTTTGCTCATCCTTGCCATTGCGACGGCATGCACGCCCCCCGATAACGGATCACAAAATCCGCCGCCCCCCTCGGTTTCAGCCAATGAGGTGATCAACCAGTCGGTTGCAGAGCTTGAAGACATGATGGGCATTGAAAACAGCGAAGCCGCACCCCAACTTACGGCATTTGTTGCTCCCAATTACGCTGTGAATTATGAAAATGAACGCTTATCAGTTCTGCGCGGCTCGGGTCTTGCCATATATTTCACTCAGTATCTGGCCAAGGAAAGCTACGGCTTTGCTGACGGGACGGTTTACAAGGACACGGTGACCGTAGAGAACACGACGCTCAACTTCTATGCCAAGAAGGCGGCTGTTGATGGCGGCGTTGCCGTTTCACTTGAAATGCATCAGACCGTTGGCAGCGAAGAATCCGTAAATCCCATTTATATCTACTTTGAATACGACTACACGGCAGAGCGACCGAGCAAAACGACCATCGTTTCCGTGACGGATAACGCCACGGTCTACAACATCGCGGTCGCACAATTTGATTACACCGAGGAGATCGCTTACAGCTACAACTTCCGGGTGGGTGGCGAGGATGCCGCTGCTGTAAAGACGGCATTTACCAACAAGGATCTTGATTTTGAAAAGTTCTCTGCCTGCACCGCTACCGGATACACCTTTGCAAAGCTGTATACAAAAACTGGCACGATCGAAAGCTACGCCTACATGACGGGGCGCGAAGATGCCATAGACGCAACGGAAGACGACGTTGCCGCACTTTACAACGCCATTTACGGCGAGGTCAAGGACGCCTGTGTGCCTGTGGCACTCTTGGATGCGGCTTCTGCCACCGCAAAGGTCTATTACCAGGATATGTGGACCTACGGCGCAAGCCGTGTTTCGGCCATCCAATAACCATATAAAAAGAGCAAGGCGCATCGCGCCTTGCTCTTTTTTATGTTAGAGGATCAAGCCTCTGCAGAAAACTCCTTGTAGGCCTTGAGCTCTGCCTTGTAGGTGATGTGTGCCTTCTTTGCCTTGCTGCCTGCGATGGCATTGAAGATGAAGGGGATGAGCATCAGGATAAAGCCATTCAGGATGAAGATGAGCACATTGTAGATACCGAGGAGGGTTGCACCGGCTCTCTGGAAATATGCCCAGATCACGAGAAGGGCATTAATAACACCGAAGGTGTAATACAGAGTGGACATGACATCGATCACCATCAAGAAGATCTGCCTTTCCTGTGCGGGAGCAGGAATCTCTGCAAGCAATCCCACCATTGCGGGGAAAACAACAGCAGCCACCAAAATCATATAAAGGGTTGCAATTCCTCCGAAAATCAAAGCACCGATAGATCTTTTCAGGGTAGGTTTTTCCATGATATATCTCCTTTAATAATAAAATAAAATGACACTATTCTGATTATAGCACCGCGCCTTTTATTTGTCAACATTTTTTTGCGATTTTGTGAATTTTTGAAAAACATCCCCGTTGTATTACAGGGGATGTTTTTTCTCGTTGTGTTATCTCTGTACTCTGCCCGAGCCGTCGCCGCCTGCGAGCTTTTCAACCTCGGCAAACGAAACGCGGTTATAGTTACCCTCTAAAATCGACGATTCCTCGGAGCCCTCAAGGACAAGAATCTCTTCATGGAGTTGTTTGTCAAGCTCAACAAGAGCAAGAGCCCCCCCAAAAAATAAGACGCAAACCAAAAAAAGAAGCGAGATGTGAAGCATGCCGCTTCTTTTTATGATATCAGAATTTCCGCCAAACCATTTTGTTGACGACACCCGTGTAGGACTGAATGAGCTTGACCACCTTGGTGGATACATTTTCCTCTGTATAGACAGGAACGGGAATACCGTGATCGGCGTTTTCATTCATCGCAACTGCGGTTTCCACCGCCTGCAAAAGACTGTTCTCGTCAATACCTGCCAGAATGAAGCAGGCCTTGTCAAGTGCCTCCGGACGCTCAGTCGAGGTGCGGATGCATACAGCGGGAAAAGGATTGCCGACCGAGGTAAAGAAGGAGCTTTCCTCGGGCAGTGTTCCGCTATCCGAGATGACGGCATAGGCATTCATTTGCAGATGGTTGTAGTCATGGAAGCCAAGCGGCTCATGCTGAATGACACGCGGATCGAGCTTGAAGCCGCTGGCGGCCAAGCGGTTACGGCTCCGCGGATGGCAGGAATACAGGATCGGCATATCATACTTCTCTGCAATCTGATTGATAGCCGTGAAAAGAGAAAGAAAGTTTTTCTCGGTATCAATATTCTCTTCTCTGTGCGCGGAAAGGAGAATGTATTTTTTCTTCTGAAGCCCCAGCCTCTCAAGAATATTGCTGGCGCAGATCTCTTTGAGATTTTCATGCAACACCTCCGCCATCGGAGAGCCGGTCACATAGGTGCGCTCCTTCGGGAGTCCGCATTCATGCAAATAACGGCGTGCATGCTCGGAGTAGGCAAGGTTTACGTCGGAAATGATGTCTACAATGCGGCGGTTTGTTTCCTCTGGCAGGCATTCATCCTTACAGCGGTTTCCTGCTTCCATATGGAAGATGGGAATATGCAGAGGCTTGGCGGAAATGGCCGAGAGGCAGGAGTTGGTATCTCCCAAAATGAGAAGAGCATCCGGCTTGGTCGCCACCATCAGCTTATAGGAGCAGTTGATGATGTTGCCCACCGTTGCACCAAGATCATCTCCGACCGCATCCATATAGACCTCGGGATCGGCAAGCTTAAGGTCACGGAAGAACACGCCGTTCAGATTATAATCGTAGTTCTGGCCTGTATGTGCCAAAATGCAATCAAAATAGCGGCGGCACTTGTTGATGACAGCTGACAGACGGATGATCTCGGGGCGGGTGCCCACGATGATCAAGAGCTTCAGCTTACCGTTATTCTCAAAAGATACATCCGAATAATCAAGCTTCATATCCATGGTTTTTCCTCTTTGTATTGATTTCAGCACACAGGCTCAAAAAAGGTATCGGGCTTTGTGGGATCAAAGCATTCATTGGCCCACATGACCGTGACCAGATCCTCTGTGTCTGAAAGATTGATGATGTTGTGCGTATAGCCGGGGAGCATATGGATCGCCTCCAGCTTCTCACCCGACACCTCAAAGCTCAGCACCTCATCACTGCCGATACGGCGCTCCTGGATCAGACCGTGCCCGCTGACAACAATGAAAAACTCCCATTTGACATTGTGCCAATGCTGTCCCTTGGTAATACCCGGCTTGGATACGTTCACAGAAAACTGACCACATTTTTCCGTCCGCAAAAGCTCGGTAAAGCTACCGCGCGCATCCTCGTTCATTTTGAGAGGAATTGCGATCTTATCCTTGGGCAGATAGGAAAGATAGGTGCTGTACAGCTTTTTGGCAAAGGATCCGAAGGGGATCTCCGGCATGACCAAGGTTTTTGGCTGGTCTCGGAATTTTTCAAGGAGCAGAACGATCTCCCCAAGCGTTACGCGGTGCGTTACGGGCGCGGCGCAGTATGTGCCGTCCTCACAAAGAACGGTTTTCGTGCCGTCAAAGCGGCAGTGATGCTCCCGTCCTGCAAGAGCCGCGAGCATTTCATCCACAAGATCGTCGATATACAAAAGCTCAAGCTCTACCGCAGGATCGCTGACAGTAATCGGCAGATCATTCGCCGTGTTGTGGCAAAAGGTTGCCACCGCACTGTTATAATTCGGGCGGCACCATTTTCCAAACAAATTCGGAAACCGATAGACCAAAACACGCGCTCCTGTTTCCTGCGCGTAGGTAAAGAGAAGCTCCTCACCTGCCTTTTTACTGCGACCGTAATCGCTGTCATATCTTCCGATGCAGGTAGCCTGTATGGAGGAGGAGATCATGACGGGGCAGGTGTTATTATACCGCTTAAGCGTGGAAAGAAGCTCAGATGTGAAGCCGAAATTCCCTTCCATAAACTCCTTTGGATCCTGCGGTCTATTCACACCGGCAAGATGAAAAACAAAATCTGCCTTGGCACAGGCTTCCTCCAAAAGCGAGGGTGCAGAATCCACATCATAGCAGTAGAGCTCGTCCACCGTCAGCGCGGGATGGGTTTTGTCCTTTCCGTCACGGATGTTTTCAAGCGCAACTGTCAAATTCTTTCCGACAAAGCCGACAGCTCCTGTAATCAAAATATTCATGGGTTACCTCATCAGTATGCGATGCCCATTGCATCCAGCTCGTCACGAATATATTGCAATGTGAGCAGCTTTTCCTTTACGCCGGATACGTCCAATAGGTCTGTATTGTTCGAGTTAAATTCGGTCAGCGGATTGCGCTCAACATCACCGTTACTAAAATACTTATCATAGTTCAAACCGCGGTTATCGGCGGGAACGCGATAGAAGTTACCCATATCGACGGCGTTGGCACATTCCTCGTTGGTCAGGAGCGTTTCATACATCTTCTCGCCGTGACGGATGCCGATCACCTTGATGGCCTCCTTGTCCGCGCCAAAAAGCTCACACACCGCCTCAGCCTGCGTCTTGATGGTGCAGGCAGGTGGCTTCTGCACGAGAATATCGCCGTTTTCTCCATGCTCAAAGGCAAACAGCACAAGATCGACCGCCTCATCCAAGGACATGATAAAGCGCGTCATGCTTCCCTCGGTGATCGTAATGGGATTCCCTGCCTTGATCTGATCGATCCAAAGCGGAATGACCGAGCCGCGGCTACACATGACGTTACCGTAGCGGGTGCAGCAGATCTTGGTCGTTCCCGGCTTAACCGTACGGCTCTTGGCAACGGCCACGCGCTCCTCAAGCGCCTTGGTGATACCCATGGCATTCACGGGATACGCGGCCTTATCGGTAGACAGGCAAATGACCGATTTGACCCCCTCCTCCATGGCGGCGGTCAGCACATTGTCCGTACCGATGACATTCGTACGGACAGCCTCCATCGGGAAGAACTCGCAGGAAGGAACCTGCTTGAGTGCCGCCGCGTGGAAGATATAATCCACGCCATGCATGGCGTTTCTCACGCTGGCGATATCACGCACATCTCCAATAAAAAATTTGATCTTATCGGCCACCTCCGGCATCTTTGCCTGGAACTCGTGGCGCATGTCGTCCTGTTTTTTCTCGTCACGGGAGAAAACGCGGATCTCCCCGATATCCGTGCGCAAGAAACGGTTCAGCACCGCATTGCCAAACGACCCGGTCCCCCCGGTGATCAAAAGGGTTTTGTTTGCAAACAAGCTCATAGTTGCAACCTCACTATATTGAATTACTAAATATTTCTAAATAATCTTAAAACTTTTCCAAGATCCATGGGATTATTGATCTCCACGCAAGGGCGATCGTGAACATCAAACACGTCAACGGCGCACACATCAGTGATTCCATTAACGCAATCTGTGCATAGCGAATCAAAGCTTCATCAAAAGCAACAAGGCCTGATAACAATCTTTTTGATGACACCCGCAGCAGCAATCAGCTTTAATTACCTACTAAAAATTGTTTCCGGCACACTTTTCTCCTTCTACACCCCTTACCGGAATTCAAAATTAAAGCGATTATGTAGCTCTTCTCAGTTGTTCATGTAATCTGTATATGGTTTTTCGGCATCAATAACATCAGCGTAATGGTGAGGAACTCGTCTATCCTCCGGAGGCAATTCCATGTAATCTCCATAAACTTGTCTTAACCACTTATCAAATTCAAGAGGACCTGTCACCTTCATGCCTTCAAATTCTAAAACAGCCCCTTCTCCAAACCATTCTACAGGCGCAATTTCTTTGTATTTCCACGCTCCGCAATAATTGACATATTCGTTACCGTCTTTGATGCTTTTTATCATTTTTTCTCGTATAAGCAATACATTTCTAATCGAAAATGGCAAAATCAATTTCAGTAAAATATTTGCCACCTTAAATTTCAAAGTCTTTTTTACATTGGGCAAATAGAATCCTAATGCTATCCTCCGGAACAACACTTTTTCCTTGAAGAAAAGCCATCTCTTTAATTGAGGGCTTCGGGGAACATAATCCAAGGGAAAAATATCAATATAAATTCCATGGTTTATGCGACAATGCCTCACCGCAGTTTCAACAAAGGTCGTGCTACTGTCTCTAATTTTTGCAAAATTAGCCCTGTAA
Source organism: Eubacteriales bacterium (assembly GCA_045655145.1). Lineage (GTDB taxonomy): Bacteria > Bacillota > Clostridia > Oscillospirales > CAG-272 > UBA1740. Next base: position 8,236 of record JAZOOW010000158.1, read on the forward strand.
TCCTTTTCAGAATAAATGTTTTGAACAAAATATTTATCCGGCAATAGTGATTGGGCTTCAATCATAAAGCGCTCATAATCTGACCGAGGCATTGCCACATCAATATCATCGTCCCAAGGGATAAATCCATGATGCCGCACAGCCCCCAATAGAGTCCCCCCCAACAAATAATATCGCAAATTCAGGGAGTCGCAAATCGCTATAAACGCTTGCAAAATTTCCAGTTCTTTCTTTTTTAGTCGATCCATTTTTTCTTGACACAATTCCATATTAAAGTTTCTCCTAAAAAGATTTTTGTAATAAGGATGTTATGGACCCTTTCGGGGCCCCCTCTTCCATACTCCTTTCAGACATATCGCTTCCAGCATCAAAACCGAACTATCTCGCATTTCTTTAATAAACAACGGAACTACAATAGTGGATAATATTTGGGTAATTAGGGAAGCAATTGCGGCCCCCGTTGCACCCATATGCGGAATGAGAAACATATTCAAAATGACATTGCAGACCGCGGCGTAAAAATAGAGGGTTTTCAAATACTTTTGCTTATTTTCACACACAACCCACGATGTGCGCGCTCCTCCTAAATAAGAGAACGCCGTATACCAAGTAATCACCCTAAGCGGTAACGCAGCCGGCAAATATTCCTCACCATACAAAAGCGAAAGGATGAATTCTCCGCCTATAGTAAAGACTAGCGACACAAATATACAAATGTAAAAAATTATGCAATAAAGCATTTTGGTCAATCTTTCAAATTTTTCCCGGTCCTCATTATGCGCTTTCATGATCGGCGGTACCATAGAATCTATAACCGCATTTAGCACAAAGCACCAAATTGTACTAAGAGCAACCGCAGTAGCATACAAGCCTACCTCCGTTTCTCCGGCCATCTGCTTCAACATAATTTTATCTGTTTGGGCAAAAATAGATATCATCAGTCCTGACAAAATAAAATGACAGCTTTTTGACAACAGCCGCTTTGCGTAACTCCAAGAAAAGGAAAACTTTCCTCCTTTGGCACGTAAATAAAACCAAAGGAGCACAACAGCAATGCAGATGTAATCCACAGAGGACGCAAAAGCGAAATATTGGACCGAGCTATTGGTCATCAATAAAACGACCCTATACAGAGCCGTTACAGCATATGCGATTAACGCCGCTATAGCCGTCTTTTTTGATTGCAATTTTGATTGAAACCAATAATTGATAACTTCAAAAATGTGGAACACCAAGCCGATACTGGTTAGAGCAACCACCATCTGCGTTTCAGCTTCATGTGAATCCAAAATGCAAGTGATCGCCATGATAGCCATTGTGGAAAACGCGCTCGCCAATACCCGCAAACCCAACGATGTTCCGATGATTTCCCCTTCCTTCTCGGGATTGTCTAAAAATTCCTTAACAAGAACAGAATTTATGCCCAATGTGCAAAGAGAAGAGAAAAACGAAGTATAGGCAGCTGCGTAATTAATCAATCCATAATTTGCCGGTCCCAAATATCGTGCCGTCAATAGCGAAACCACCATGGATATCAGCATTTGGACCACTCTGCCAGCAACTAACCAACTCGCATTTTGGAAAACTTTATTGTGGATTAATTCTTTCAACATGATTTACTCCCGGTGTTCTGCTCGCCCCAAAACATTGCCCATTTTACAACAAATTACAAAATTAAAAGCGGTGCCTACTTTTTGTCTTCAATTTCTCGGTACAACGCTATGTAATCCTTAAATCGTTCCTTTTGATCGAATTTTTTTGCACGCTCCATGCAAGCCTCTTTGGTATAGGGGGCTTGCTCACAAATTCTGATAATTTCCCTCTCCATAGCATCGATATCATCCCACTCTACAACAGAGCCGCATGTATCATCTATACATTCGGGTGAACCACCTGTCCGGAATGTCAAAACCGGAGTGCCACATGCGAGGCTTTCAAGATTAACGAGTCCCAGCACCTCTTCCCTTGTCGGGTTGACAAAAAGGTCTGCGGCTGTATAGATTTCGGCGAGCTCTTTTTGATTTTGCGTTCTGTGGATAGATATAATGCTTGGCGGCAACTGCTTGTCCACGGTTTCATCGGTGCCAACCAGCACAATTTGATACTGCTCTTTATCAAGGCGCTTGGCCAATTCAATAAAAACATCCAAGCCTTTTCTCACTCCCCAGCCAAAAGCAACACCGAGGAGCAATTTTTTCGTTTGAGGGATGTTGTATTTTTCCCTAAAATTGCTTTCTGTCGGTTTGAAAACCGCAAGATCTATACCGTTGTGAATCACCCGAACGGGATACTCCTTCAAAAACGACTGCCGAACAAGATCCGCAAGCCATTGCGAAGGAGTGACGATGGTTAAATCCTTTACCCCGGTGAACCATTCCTTCTTTTTGCAATACATAAACTTTGAATTATCGATCAAGCTACTTGGATACTCTCTGTAAGAAGGGCAATGATGGCACCCCGTTTTCCATTTCTCGCACTTCACCAGAGTGAAGTACGGACAATGACCGGTAAAAGTCCAACAGTCATGAAGAGTCCAGATTACATGGATATCATATTTTTTGATGAAACGAAAGAGCAACTTCAGATTGATATAACTACCATGCAAATTGTGCAAATGAATGATATCTGGAAGTTTGTCTTTTTTGATAACCTTTATAAACCGCCTTGTTTTCACATGAGAATAAAAGCCTTGAAGATGTGTGTACCTAACCAATCTGTTATGCACATGACAATCCAGCCAAGAACTCACCTCCATGGTATCTTGCAACGGCTCTGCTTTTTCTTCTGAATACCGATATGCTGTCAAGCAATGTATTCCTTCATTTGCGCATATATCATGTATCCCCTTAGCTATATTCCCCGTACTCCCACGATTGTACACCGTATTAATTTGTAATACCATCATAAGACTCGATCCTTTCCACTCCAGAAGGCAGGCATAAATAATACAAAGAAAAAACAAAAACGGCATATATAGAACCGCTTATCAAAAAGGCTGCTTCCATCGATGAATATACAATAATCGCATAAAACGCAAGAAAAGCTATATATTGCACGTCGTTCTTCGCCCCCAAAAAAATCCGGCGAGTTTTCAAGAAGAAGAAGAGAAAAAACAAGCCAACCACAATTATGCCATATGCAGCAAAAACAGAAACGAAAGAATTATGCAAATTCTGTTGAGCATAGACATGATAATTCCCGAAAAAAAACTCCTCCAAATTCAATCCTTCAAAAACGGCCGCATAAATTGTTGCCCGCCCCGTATCAAATTCATCACCCAACACCGTCCAGTGCTGATATATCGCCGAACCAAATAATATAAAAAATGCTACAAAAATCGGAACAACATACACTATCCCTGTCAAAAATTTTGCAACTGGCCTCGCTTTTTTAAGGCATATAATTAACAAAACGGATATTGCTAATATCAATCCTGTTCTCGACCCTGTTTTTGCAATCAGCCGTAGCATGAAAATGGCGTTTGCGGCATTAAAAAATTTCAAAACTTTTGCAGGAATATCATTTACTCCGATAAGCAAAACAAGAAAATGGATTAACAAATAGATGGCCGTCTGATTCGGATTTGAAAAGCCCAATGTCAGTTCTTTGATAGTAGTTTCTCCATATTCTTCCGAAAATGTATAGGCCAATGGTGATATGCTCAGCAATGCAAGCCAAACAGCCGAAAGAGAAAAAACAGCATATATAATATACTTCACTTTTTTGTTCGATATGTCGAATGCAGTCATTAGCATCGGCAACTCCAAAAAGCATAGTAACGGGACAAGACGAACAGAAAAAACACTTTTTGCGGCTATAAAACTTATAAAAGAAAAAATCAAAAGAAGTAAGAACAAAAGCTCTATATAATGAACTTTTATCCGTTTCCATGTAAAGATCTTTAGCGCAAAAGCCCCCAAAATTCCCAAAAATATAACACTCGTCCCAACGCTCATCATTGCAGAATTGTTTATTGGTTCTCCCAGCAAAATAAACATCATTCCGATAAGGGCAATTACGAAAAAAAAGTTTTTATTAATTCCAATTTTCATGATTAATCCCTTATCTCAAAAGTGATATGATTTTTTCAGCTTGAGTTTTTGGGTCTTTATTCTTCATAACAAAATCTCGCCCTCTCATACCTTTCTCAGCAAAACCATTGTAATCAGCAGAAAAAATCTTCTCTAATTCCATTCTCATTTCATCTGACGATTGGGCACATAAATAATTCAAATAAGGATCATATTCATCTTGAACTCCCTCAAGCTTATACATAATGACCGGTTTCCCCGTCATCATGTACTCTACCGTTTTTGAAGGGAACGAATACTTTGTATATGTTCCCGTGGGACGTCTCGGATTTATCATAAAATCACATTGCTGCCTCAATGGTTGTAACAGCTCCGAGGGTAAAAATCCATAGTATTTAACATTTGGATACTGCCGTGCTGCTTGCTCCACATATGCTTTGTCCGGACCGTCTCCGCACAACCAAAGTTCTGCATTTTTTATACCTGCAAACGCCTCTACCATTTCTTTTATACCGTATTCAAAAGAAAGCCCACCTGTATATAAACAACGATTGAAGCTCTGCGGATTTTTTTGACAACGCATTTGCGAAGCGTTGCAGACACATTCCGTCAACACATACGGCTTGTTTTCCAACTCTAAGGCACCAACCAAATGCTCCGTTACCAACGCAAATGCATCTACACTTTTTGTCAGTTTAACAACTTCGTCTCCGCGCCGCTTCATTCGCGATGTCATATATTTCTCCATATCCCCCCTTCCGGGGATGCAATCGGTCACGATTAGACAACATTTTGTATTTGGATATTTCTTTTTGACCTTCTTTAGCACGCGAAGAAATGGCAAATATGGACTATATGCAACAAAGTGGACATCCTCTTCGGATCTCTTCATTATTTTTTCTATTTCCCGTTTTAACGCCTTTTCTTGAATGTGATGCTTCAAAAAAGGGACATTAAAGTAGCCAATTTGGCTATTGACCTCGCCCCATGTTCCCCCCGGAACAAAAGGTGAACGATAATTGATCGGAAAACTTCCAACCGGAGGGATGTTTACAACCTGTATTTGATTTCCGGTCATTCTCATACCGGCTAAAAGTGCAGACTGAAAGTTATGCGGAGCCATTTGCGGACTCTTTTTGTTTTTCTTCTTCATATCCTCAAAAAAAGCATCTGCATACATCAACCCCAAAAATACAACACGCATACCCTTCCCCCTTTCAACAACGCTTATGCTTTTATGACATCCGCACGCGAGCACACCTCTCCTGTTTGAAATGCGTCCCGGCTTGCACCCATAATAGAATTTGACGAATTAATCAACCGTTCTGCCGCATTATCCGCATTCCATTCTCCAATTATCGTGTAATACGCTTGCCTAGCCATTTCTCTTCGCTCATCCGCGTGCTCTAACAACCACTTTGTCTTTTCACAAAATTCGACCATATTATCATACACCAACCCGTTCTTCCCGTCTTTAATCAAGAAAGGAACAGCTCCTATTGCGCGATTGGCAACAACAGCACATCCGGAATTCATTGCCTCATTGAGAACCGCTCCCCATCCTTCATTACGGTCTGATGTAAAGACGAAAACTTCGCTCTTTTCCATGTAGGTCCTAACCTCATCGGGCGTCATAGTGCCGAGCAAGAAAACGCAATCACCCAATCTCTCAATTTCGATCTGTTTTTGCACGGGATCCTTTAACTTGCCATTCCCAATCATGTTTATCTCAAACGGAATACCATACGATTTAAGATGCTTCGCCAGTTCTATAACCGCTTCGGGGTGCTTCCAATTTATAAATCTCGCCACCCATAGAATTGTCGCTTTTTTCTTGCTATTTATCTGCTCGTTAATATCCGTATACCGCTTAGTCGAAGGAAAATACCCCCATTTATAGCATTTTTCAGGCTTCACTCCGCAACGAATATAATCCCACGCCGCATAGGCACTACTACACAAATAATACACATTCTTATTGCGCAAAGGGAGTTCGCGAGCCGTATATTTTATCCAGCGAAGCAAGTCGTCTTCTTTATTTTTAAATATTCGTTCTGAATAACGAAATGTCAACTTCCCCTTCTTAACTCTGGATATCAAAAGAGACTCCGGTGCTGCGCCCGCAATCACGATGTCTGCACAATTGATAAGTTCCGCGGCTTCTTTACGAAAAGCTCTTTGTGTACCAACCACCTTAACATATGAAGGAAGCTCTATTCCCCATCCCATAGCCCGTCTTTCTTCACTCATTAAAGCCGTTTGCATAAATACAAATTGCCCACCCGTCGCTTTATAAAGTGCCTCAGACAGCGCACTTTGATGATGATTAAAATGATTCGACACAAAAACAATATTCATACTTCAAATACTCTCCAAACATCTCACAGAAAGATTCCGAATCATTTCGGCCTGCGCTTTTAAGATCCCTTTGAGTCATCCATGCTCCTCAACAGATGTCCAAGGTGACTTTTGCTCATTGCTTTCTCGTATAAGTCAAGATATTTCAAGTATTGCTCCCTTTTGTCATACACGAACGCTCTTTCTCTCACATCTGTTTCCGATTTTAAGACTTTTTCTATTCCTTTTTTTATTTCACCGGGCGTTAGTTCCTCAAGAATTACTCCTGCCCCCTCCGATACAACCTCCGGCACAGCGGTTAGATTTGACACGACAACCGGCGTTCCACAGGCCATTGCTTCCACCGTAGTTAATCCCATTGTTTCTTCCTTGCTAGGGTTGACAAACACATCTGCTGCAGTATAAATTTCAGCAAGTTCTTTTGGTGTGGCAGCAACTGGCAATCCCAATATCTTTGGTGGCAGTTTTGCCAATTGTTTCTTGTTCAAACCTACAAGCAAAACTTGATATGAGTCGTCTAAAATCTCTGACAAGCGAATCAAGTCCGTAAGACCCTTTTTTTCTCCCCACGAAGTTGCGGCCCCCAATATAATCGTTTTGTATTCAAGCCCATATTGCTTTCTAAAATTACTCCCTGTAGGCTGAAATGTCTGTAAATCCACGCCATTAGGAATGATTCTTGTTTCAAATTTTCCTAAAAACGACTTTTTTACAAGCTCCGCCAACCAGATTGATGGTGTCACCAGCGTCATACTATCCACACTGGTAAACAGTTCTTTTTTCTTTTTCCAATTCATCTTTGAACGATCGAACAAGAAACTCGACGGATATTCCTTTCTTTGTGGGCAGTGATGACATCCATTTTTCCATTTATTACACCCTACAACGGAAAAATGAGCGCAGTGTCCTGTAAAAGTCCAACAATCATGTAATGTCCATATCACAGGAATACCTGCTTTTTCCAAAAAGGAAAACAAAATTGAAATATCCAAATAATAACCATGAAGGTTATGAAGGTGAATTACATCTGGGGAATAGGACTTGATTTGCTCAACAAAAGCCAACGTTGCTTTGCTACTTCCGAATCCAGCCGCATCAAATATCCTTGTTTTCAGCGCATGGGATTTCACATCGATTTCCGAACCGATACGATACGAAATACTTTTGTATTTATCGGGAACCGTTCCTCGGCCATATGCAATTTTGCATTCATGCCCGTTTTCCTTTAAGACATCGGCTAAATCCGTACAAATGCGCCCTGTACTACGAATGCCACATACAGAGTTTATCATCAAAATTTTCATGCGCATTTCCTCCTGGGATCAAATGCTACTTACTTGACTTCCCTTTCAAGAATGTCCATCATCTTTTGTAAAACTTCTTCTTTAGAAAACATCTTTTTGTAATATTGCAAGGCAGAAGCACCAAACTGATGCTTCTCCGATTCTGCAACAAAGCATCTTGCAATATTTGCTAGTCCTTCTGCATCCTCTGCGGCGCAACAAAGTCCGCATCCCGATTCTTTGATAACAGATGCCGCTTCCCCATCTACAGCACCCAAGATAGGTTTTCCGGCCGCCATATATGTTTGCATTTTCCCGGGAAGCGTCAATGATATAGTTTCATCTTTGCCCATCGTGACGATCATCGCATCTGCTTTGGAATAATAAGCAGGCATCCGTTCCAACGGTTGGCGGCCATGAAAGATTACATTGGAAAGCCCTAATTTTTGCTTTATCTCTTGCATTCTTGGCATTTCAGAGCCATCACCCACAACATGCCAACGCAAATTTTCAACATCCTTCGTCCGCTGCGCAGCGTACAAAACTGTTTCTACACTTTGCGCCAAGCCTACGTTGCCTGCAAACATTAGATCTATCTTGCCATCCGGAGTTTTTTTGCATTTATCTGCCTCGAATATTTTCTCTGCATATTGCGGTAAATACAAGGTGTCTTCTATGCCAAATTCGTCTCGAAAGTATCGCGCAAAGGACTGTGAAGAAACCAATATTCTGTCAGCCTTACCATATATTTTCCGAGATACCCTGCGAAAAAGTCGATACAATATAGAATTTCTTTTTATACCACCTATGACAAGACTTTCCGGCCACAAATCCAGACAATACAAAACCAATTTTGTTTTATGCTTGTTTTTATACCTGATGGCAGCACTTGCCATCATTACAGGGGAAAGTTGATTTACAAGCACAATATCAAATTTTTCGTTCAAAAAGCTTGTATGTAGAGAAGAAGAAATGGAGTAACTGTAGTAGTTCAAAAATCGAAAAATTGGTCCTCGCCGTCTACCAATCGTAAAGCAACGATGTACCTTCACGCCATTGATGACTTCGTGACGTTTTCTTCCGCGAGTGTACTCTTGGTAAATTTTCCCTTCCGGATAGTTGGGAACTCCTGTGACAACTGTAACCTCATGCCCCTCCTCCACCAGTGCCTCACATATGTCTGAAATCCGAAATGGCTCGGGAAAATAGTATTGACACACGACTAGTATTTTCATTTTAATGACATCTCTTTCTCCGCTTCCTTCTCCCCTACGCTGGCTACGCCTTCAACGACGCCGTCGGAGCGGAGGACGGAGAATATTGTGCCGAAAAAGCAGCGCGTATCCATGGCAAGGGCGGTAAAGCCGCCGCGGTTCAGCTTTTCTGTGTATTCACCGTCGAGCTTTGCCTTCAGGGGGATCTCGATCTCGTCGCGGCCGTTGATCTGCGCCCAGCCCGTCAGTCCCGGGCGGATGTCATTGGCACCGTATTTGTCGCGCTCCTCGATCAGATCATCTTGATTCCACAGTGCGGGGCGAGGGCCGATGATGGACATTTTCCCAAAAAGAATATCGTAGATCTGCGGCAGCTCATCAATGCTTGTTCTGCGGATAAAGCGGCCGACACGCGTTATGTACTGCCCCGGATCTGTAAGAAGGTGGGTGGGAATATCCGGCGTTTTCACCTTCATGCTCCGAAATTTGTGAAGCCAAAAAAGCTTTTTGCCCTTTCCTACGCGCTTCTGCCTAAAGAAGATCGGGCCCGGATCATCAACAAAAATGGCGACAGACACGATCAAAAACACAGGCAACAAAAGGATGGCTCCCACGAGCGACAGGATGATATCGATCAATCTCTTAAAGAAATGCCGGTACATGCGTCAAGTATCCTCACATTCTTCTGTTTTTCGGCAGACAACCTTGGATTTCTGTTAACATTGCACAAATCTGCCACATTTCTAACAACATTAATTATGATTATAATACATAATGTACTCATTGTCAATACCGCGCACGCGCGTGTACGGTGTTTTTTTTCGCGTTTTCGCCTGTAATCGCGTCCTTGTGTACCCCTCACAAAGGTCTTTCGGCCTTGCAGTATCGGGCTTTTTCCGTTCTGCTCTTGCTTTTCTTTTGCCCGAAAAATCAACAAAATATTAACAATTGTTTTCGGAATTTTGTCTTTTCCATAACAAAAGGAACACCGTCCTCCCGAAACGGGGGCAGTGTTCCTTTTGTGGTGGGCGCGGATGCGCCACTTTTTTAATCAGCCCTGCTTTGGAAAGCTATCCTTTAGGCTGACGGTGCGGTTAAAGATATTCGGGTTTTTGGTGTCTGCTACAAAGTAACCCGTGCGAACAAACTGGAAATGCTCTCCGGGACGAGCCTCGGCAAGCGAGGGCTCAACATAGATGTCCTCTAGCGTCTGCGCAGAGTCGGGGTTGAGGAAATCGTCATAGGTCTTCCCCTCGGGGAGATCCATCGGATTCGGCACGGTGAAAAGGCGGTCGTAAAGCACGGCACTTGCACGGGCGGCATGCGGTGCGGAGAGCCAGTGAATGGTTCCCTTCACCTTATGGCCGTCGGCAGGATTGCCGCAACCCGTTTCCAGATCCGCCGTGACATGGATCTCACGGATGCTGCCATCCTCATTCTCCACGATCTCACCGCAACGGACGATATAGGCACCCATCAGGCGCACCTCGCCGTCCGGCTTCAAACGGAAGAATTTTGGCGGCGGCACAGCGGCAAAATCATCGGTATCGATATACAGCTCGCGCGAGAAGGGTACACGGCGCGTGCCTGCCTCGGGATCCTGCGGGTTGTTCGGAAGATCAAAATATTCCACCTTATCGACCGGGTAGTTATCCACGATCAGCTTGATCGGATTCAACACGGCAATGCGGCGGGGTGCTGTACGGTTCAGCTCGTCACGGATGCAGGCCTCAAGAAGGCTCAGCTCCACCGTGCTGTTTGCCTTGGCAACACCGATGCGATCGCAGAAATCGAGAATGGAGGCAGCGGTGTAACCACGGCGGCGCAGACCGCAAAGGGTGGGCATGCGGGGGTCGTCCCAGCCGTCTACAAGCTCGCTCTCCACCAGATGGCGGAGAAAACGCTTGCTCATCACGGTGTGGGTAATGTTCAAGCGAGAAAACTCTATCTGCCTAGGTTTAACAACGGGATATTCCAGATCCACGTTGTCGATCACCCAGTTGTAAAGCGGACGGTGGATCTCATATTCCAGCGAGCAGAGCGAATGCGTGATACCCTCAAGCGCATCCTGAATCGGGTGTGCAAAATCGTACATCGGATAGATACACCATTTATTTCCCTGCCGGTGGTGCTCCACATAGCGGATGCGGTAAAGCACGGGATCACGCATACAGAAATTGCCGGAGGCAAGGTCGATCTTGGCGCGGAGCGTCATACGCCCCTCGGGGAACTCACCGTTCTTCATGCGCTCAAAAAGCGCAAGGCTCTCCTCGATCGGACGGTCACGGTAGGGGGATACGGCAGGGTGCGTCAGATCACCGCAATACTTGGGATCGCGCATCTCCTCCGCATTCAGCTCACACACGTAGGCAAGCCCTTTCTTGATGAGCCCTACGGCAAGCTCATAGTCCTTTTCAAAATAGTCCGAGCCGTAGAAGAAGCGGTCATCCCAGTCAAAGCCGAGCCAATGGATGTCCTCCTTGATGGCATCTACAAACTCTGTGTCCTCCTTGGCGGGGTTGGTATCGTCCATGCGGAGATTGCAAAGTCCTCCGTACTTGCGGGCGGTACCGAAGTCGATCACAAGTGCCTTGCAATGCCCGATATGCAGGTACCCGTTCGGCTCCGGCGGGAAGCGGGTATGGATCTTGAGCTCCGGGTTTTTGGCAAGATCGGCATCGATCTGCTCGTGAATAAAATTAGATCTGGTTTCTTCCATGGGTTCTCTCCCTTTCAAAGATGCGGGTTTTATGTCTTTTTGCTTTTCACAGATAAGGATTGTATCGCTTCTCTCTGCCGATCGAGGTCACGGGACCGTGTCCCGGGTAGACCTCGGTTTCCTCCGGCAAGGTCATAAGACGGGCAAGCGATGCCGAAAGCCGCGTACCGTTGCCGCCGGGAAGATCATCCCGACCGATGCTGCCTGCAAACAGCGTATCTCCTGACAGAAGAACACCGTCGGCATACAGGCAAAGCGAGCCGGGGGTGTGCCCCGGGGTGGCCAGCACCTCAATGGCTTCCTCTCCCAGCATGATACGGTCACCGTCCGCAAGCAGGTGCTCTGCCGCATCGGTTCCCTTTTCAATCCCGTAAAACAGGCGGTAAGCATTTTTGGTTGCATCGCCCAGAGCGGCGGCATCCTCTGCCCCCACGCAAAGTAGCACACGACCGTTCTCACGCCATTCATCCACAGCGAGCATATGGTCAAAATGCGCGTGCGTCAGGACAATGGCGGTAAGCGGCGGAATGGGCGAGCGGCGCACAGCTAAAAGCTCCTTTGGCGTGACCGAGGGATCGACAAGGATGGCGTGCGCGGCGGCATCATCTATCAGCAAATAACAATTGGAGGCAACACCGGCGCCTCCGAAGCACTCTATGCGCATACCGACCTCCGCACATTTTTGATTTTATTATTATAACACATTTTTTTGCTTTTGTCTACCGCTCTGTGCAATTTTCTCGCAAAAGCTTTTCCGGACACATTCCTGCGCTGAAATTTGAAAAAACTATTGACTTTTACAAGAAATGTTTATATAATATTTGGTGGAGTTTTTCTTAAAAACACCTTTTACAAATTTTTATGAAAACTAAGGAGAGATTGTGACATGAAGAAGGTCAGACTTGGCGTTATCGGATGCGGTGGCATCGTATCCGGCGCACATATCAAGGGCATTGAAGCAGAAAAGGATCGCATGCAGGTTACGGCTGTTTGCGATATCGTTATCGAACGCGCACAGCGTGCGGCAGAAATTTGGGGTGCTACCAAGATAACGGCCGACTGGACGGAGATCGTTGACGACGTGGATGCTGTTCTCGTTGCACTTCCCCACGATCTGCACCACGCTTGCGGCAAATTCTTCCTTGAGCACGGCAAAGATGTTTTGATGGAGAAACCGCTTGCCAACACCGAGGCTGATTGCATCGATCTCATCGAAACCGCCGAGCGTACGGGCAGGCTCCTTCTTGTAGGCTACCCTCCTCGCTATTCGCCCGAGGTGGAATTTATCAAAAAACTCTTGGATGAAAAGGTCTACGGTGATCTGTTCCAGGTTTCCATTTGGACAGAGCAGAACACCCACCCTGTAAAGGGCAGCTGGGCGCGCTCTGCAAAGCGACTTGGCGGTGGACAGTTCTTCAGCCACGGCTGTCATTATATTGATCTCCTCCTTTACCTCCTCGGCCGTCCGAAGCGCGGTGTCCATATCGGCAACAACCTCGGTACGCCTTGGATGGCTAAGGAAGGCACCAGTAATATGATCATCGAGTTTGAAAGCGGCGTGCTTGCTTACCACTTCGGTACATGGGGCGCAGCCGGTACACGCCTTGGCTACAGCTATCACTTCCATTGCACAAAGGGCATGATCGAGTACGATAAATTTGACGGCAAGATCTACGCCCACACCAACATTGCCGACCATATCCCCGGCAACCACGGTGCCAACGAAACCTGTGAGGTCATCTATGAATCCAACAAAAGCGGCAAAAACACCGTGGTGGAGATGTCTCACTTCCTTGATTGCATCCTGAACGGAGCCGAGAATCTCACGCCCCCCGAGGAGAGCCTGCAGGATCTGCGCCTGATCTGGAAGCTGTATGAGGGTGAGCGCGACAATGTCATTGCCGACCTCACGGGTCTTTCCCACGAGGATGACTGGCGCTCGATCCCCCTGACCGAGCACGGCATTTGGGAGGAATGGGAAAAGATTCCCGTCAACGATTACGAATAAGCCATTATCAAAAGGGAACGGTGTCTGTAGGCACCGTTCCTGTACATTTTTTGCCTTTTTTGTGCTAATAAAGTGTCCGATTGTGCATTGTATTCTTTGGTGAGTTTTGTTAAAATAGCGGCGGCGGGCAATCTCGCTATAATATCAAAAGCAAAGGAGCTCTACCATGAAAAAAGTCAGACTTGGCGTCATTGGATGCGGCGGCATCGTATCCGGCGCACATATCAAGGGCATTGAAGCCGAAAAGGATCGTATGCAGGTTACGGCTGTTTGCGATATCGTTATCGAACGCGCACAGCGTGCGGCAGAGATCTGGGGTGCTACCAAGGTGACCACCGACTGGACCGAGGTGGTTGACGACGTAGATGCGGTTCTGGTTGCCCTTCCCCACGATCTGCACTACCCCTGCGGCAAATTTTTCCTTGAGCACGGCAAGGATGTTCTCATGGAGAAGCCGCTTGCCAACACCGAGGAGGAATACCTCGATCTAATCGAAACCCAGAAGCGCACGGGCCGTCTTCTGATGACCGCCTTCCCGCTCCGCTATTCTCCCGAATTCAACTTTATCAAAAAACTGCTTGATGAAAAGACCTACGGCGACGTTTTCCAGGTTTCGCTGTGGACCGAGCAGAACACCCACCCCGCAAAGGGAACCTGGTTCCGCTCCGCCAAGAGCCTTGGCGGCGGTCAGTTCTACAGCCACGGCTGTCACTACGTTGACCTGATGCTCTGGATGCTCGGAAAGCCGAAACGCGGCGTCCATATCGGTAACAACCTTGGCACTCCGTGGATGGCCAAGGAGGGTACGAGCAACGTCATCATCGAGTTTGAAAGCGGCGTACTTGCTTATCACTTCGGCACATGGGGCGCAGCCGGCACACGCCTTGGGTACAGCTTCCACTTCCATTGCACGAAGGGCATGATCGAATACAACCGCTTTGAGGGCAAGATCTACGCCCACACCAACATTGCCGATCATATCCCCGGCAACCACGGTGCAAACGAGACCTGCGAAGTCATTTATGAATCCGACCGCAGCGGCAAGAGCACCGTGGAAGAGATGACCTATTTCCTTGACTGCCTCTTGGAGGGTAAGAAGACGCTTACCCCGCCCGAGGATGCACTCCAGGGCGCACGCCTGATGTGGAAGCTCTACGAGGGCGAGCGTGACAACGTCATTGTTGATCTCACGGGTCTTTCCCATGAGGACGATTGGCGCGCAATTCCCCCGACCGAGCACGGCATTTGGGAGGAATGGGAAAATATCCCTGTGAATGACCAAGAATAAGCTCCTTTTTGACAAAGAACGGTGCCTTTGGGTGCCGTTCTTTCTTTATACGGCAGGCGACGGCATACGACAAAGTTTGTCGGTTTGTCTTGACAATCGCGCGCGCGTGTTATATAATATTTTTATGAAATTTCAGAGGGACAGCCGGTCGGAAGCCCCTAATCCCGCAAGGAGGTTCTTTATGCCCATTTTTGAAACGCTGGATCGCAATGCCGCGCTCTATCCCAACGAGGTCAGCCTTGTTGAGATCAATCCCGTCTTTGAGCCGGAAAGCCGCATTACCTGGCGTGATTATTCACTCATGCAACCCATCCCCGGCGAGCCCTTTCGCCGTGAGATCACATGGCTGGATTTCCAATGCAAGGCCAATCGCTTTGCCAACCTGCTTCTGACGCGGGGCGCGCAAAAGGGCGATAAGGTTGCCATTCTCTTGATGAACTCGATCGAGTGGCTGCCGATCTACTTTGGCATTCTCAAGGCAGGCTGTATCGCCGTTCCGCTGAATTACCGCTACACCGCAGAGGAGATCCGCTACTGCCTTGGCAAGGCGGATTGCTCCATGCTGGTCTTTGGCCCCGAATTTATCGGGCGTATTGAGGAGATCTGCGACAGGATCCCGCGCATCCGCCATCTGTTTTATGTGGGCGAAAACTGCCCGACCTTTGCTGACAGCTATGACCGCATGATCGCTTACTGCTCCTCGCACGCCCCCGCCGTTTCGATCACCGACGAGGATGACGGTGCCATTTACTTTTCCTCCGGCACTACGGGCTTTCCCAAGGCGATCCTGCACTCGCACGCCAGCCTCGTGCACGCCATGCAGTGTGAGCAGGCGCATCACGGACAGACGCACGAGGACGTGTTCCTCTGCATCCCCCCACTTTACCATACCGGTGCCAAGATGCACTGGTTTGGCAGTCTGATGGTGGGTGGTCGCGCCGTGCTTCTCAAGGGCACAAAGCCTGAGTGGATCATCCGCACCGCTTCCGAAGAAAAATGCTCGATCGTCTGGCTCCTCGTGCCGTGGGCGCAGGATATTCTTGACGAGATCGACCGCGGCGAGATCGACCTCTCCCACTACACGCTGGATCAGTGGCGTCTGATGCACATCGGCGCACAGCCCGTGCCGCCCTCGCTGATCAGGCGTTGGCTTACCCGCTTCCCCCACCATGATTACGATACCAACTACGGTCTGAGCGAGTCTATCGGCCCCGGCTGTGTTCACCTTGGTCTTGGCCACGTTGATAAGGTTGGTGCGATCGGACAGGCCGGCTTTGGCTGGGAGGTCAAGATTGTGGATGAGCATGGCAAAACCGTCACGCGCGGTGAGGTTGGCGAGCTTTGCGTCAAGGGTCCCGGTGTCATGAAGTGCTATTACAATGACGAGAAATCCACTGCCGAGGTCCTGCGTGACGGTTGGCTCCACACGGGTGACGTGGCGATGGAGGATGAGGACGGCTTTATCTTCCTTGTTGACCGTAAGAAGGATGTCATCATCACTGGCGGTGAAAACCTCTATCCCGTACAGATCGAGGACTATATCCGCAAGCACGATGCCGTCAAGGACGTCGCGGTGATCGGCCTTCCCCACCACCGTCTTGGTGAGATCGCGGCCGCGATCATTGAGGTGAAGGAGGGAGCCGCGCTGACCGAGGAGGAGATCCTCGATTTCTGCGCCTCCATGCCCCGCTACAAGCGACCGCGCAAGATCATCTTTGCCGAGGTGCCGAGAAACCCCACCGGCAAGATCGAAAAGCCGAAGCTACGTGAAAAATACTGCGGTGACAGCATTGTTGCCCAGCAGATCGAAAAGAACGAAAAGTGAAAGGAATACATATGAAAAAACTGATGCTTGGAAACGCCGCCGTGGCACGCGGTGCCTATGAGGCAGGCGTTCATCTGGTTTCCTCCTACCCCGGCACGCCGAGTACCGAGATCACGGAGAACATCGTATCCTACCCCGATATTTTTGTGGAGTGGGCACCTAACGAGAAGGTGGCCGCAGAGGTCGCCATCGGTGCCTCCATCGGCGGCGGTCGCGCCATGTCCTGCTGTAAGCACGTAGGCCTGAATGTCATGGCCGACCCTGTGTTTACCGTCAGCTATACGGGCGTGACGGGTGGACTTGTCTTTTGCGTGGCGGACGACCCCGGCATGCACTCCTCGCAGAACGAGCAGGACAGCCGCCACTACGCCAAGGCCTCCAAAATCATGATGCTGGAGCCGTCGGATTCCGAGGAATGCCGCGCCTTCACCCGCGCCGCCTTTGCCCTCTCCGAGGAATTTGATACCCCCGTCTTTGTACGCTTGACTACCCGTGTATCCCACTCCCAGAGCTTGGTTGAGCTTGGCGAGCGTGAGGAGGTTGCCGTTAAGCCGTACGAGAAGAATATTCCCAAGCACGTGATGATGCCCGCTATGGCGATCAAGCGTCACGTGGTGGTTGAGGAGCGCATGGAAAAGCTGCTTGCCTTTGCCGAAACGACCGACCTCAACCGCGAGGAAATGAACGGCAGCCGCATCGGCATCATCTCCTCTGGCATTACATACCTTTACGCCAAGGAGGCACTGGGTGACCGCGCCAACTATTTGAAGCTTGGCATGGTGCATCCCCTGCCCATCGAGCGCATCAAGAAATTTGCCGCCGCCTGCGACCGCGTTTACGTGATCGAGGAGTTAGATCCCTTTATTGAGGAGCATTGCCGCGCAAACGGCATTTCCGTGATCGGCAAGGAGGCCTTTACCCTGCTTGGCGAATACACACCCGAGATGATCGCAGGGGTAGTCCTTGGCGAGGAGGGTGCGGCACGCACCGAGCTTTCCGAGGCAATTCCCGCCCGTCCCCCCGTGCTTTGCCCCGGTTGCCCCCACAGAGGCGTGTTCTACGTGCTGAAAAAGCTTGGGCTGACCGTGTCGGGTGACATCGGCTGTTACACGCTGGGTGCTGTGGCACCCCTTCAGTCGGTCGACACCACCATCTGCATGGGTGCCTCGGTCAGCGCGGCACACGGCATGGCCAAGGTGCGCGGTGCGGAGTTCAACAAAAAGCTGGTTTCGGTCATTGGCGACTCAACCTTTATGCATTCGGGCATCACCGGCCTTGTTGACATCGTTTACAACAAGGGCGCGAACACCGTGATCATTCTTGACAACTCCATCACGGGCATGACGGGACATCAGGATAACCCCACGACGGGTAAGACCATCCGCGGCGAGGCCACAAAGCAGGTAGATCTGCTTGCCCTTTGCCGTGCGGTCGGCGTTGGCCGCGTTGTGGTCTGTGATCCATTTAATGTGAAGCAGTTTGAGGCTGTCGTGCGTGAGGAAACTGCCGCAGACGAGCCGTCCGTCATCATTGCACAAAGGCCGTGTGCGCTTCTTAAAACCGTCAAGTACAGCGGCAAATGCCGTGTCACCGATGCCTGCAAGAAGTGCAAGGTATGTATGAAGCTCGGATGCCCTGCCATCACCCTGCATGACGGCGTGGTTTCCATCGATATATCCCAGTGTAACGGCTGCGGCCTGTGCGTGGGCGTTTGCCCCTTCGGCGCGATCGTGAAGGAGGACTGATCTATGAGCACGAAAAATATTATGATCGTTGGTGTGGGCGGCCAAGGCACGCTCCTTGCCAGCCGCATCCTCGGCAACTGCATGCTGGCCGAGGGCTATGACGTAAAGGTCAGCGAGGTCCACGGTATGAGCCAGCGCGGCGGTAGCGTTGTGACCTATCTCAAATACGGCGATGCCGTCTATTCTCCCATCATCGGCAAGGGTGAGGCCGATGTGATCCTTGCCTTTGAGCAGCTGGAGGCACTCCGCGCGATGCCCTACGTCAAGGAGGGCGGCAAGATCATCGTCAACACACAGAAGATCGATCCGATGCCGGTTATCACCGGTGCGGCCGCTTATCCGACGGGGATCCTTGAAAAGCTGGAGTCCGCCGCCGAGGTGGTGGCACTGGATGCACTTTCGCTCGCCCGTGAAGCCGGAAAGATGCAATCCTTGAACGTTGTGCTGATCGGCGTTCTAGCCAAGACCACTGACATCCCCTATGAAAAGTGGATAGCCGCACTGAAAAACACCGTTCCCGAAAAGTTTTTGGATGTAAATCTGCGCGCCTTTGATCTTGGTTACCAATATTGAATCGGGGAAAGGATTTGCTCTTATGGGAACGAACAATTATCACGAAAAAGAAACAGAATGCATGCCCCGTGAGGAGCTGACTGCCCTACAAAGCGAGCGCCTCGTCTGGCAGGTGAAGCGCATGTATGAAAACGTAGAGTGCTTCCGTAACCGTATGGATGCCAAGGGGCTCCGCCCCGAGGATATTCACGGTGTGGAGGATCTCCACAAGCTCCCCTTCTCCTACAAAAACGATCTGCGTGACTACTACCCCTACGGTCTTTTCGCAACGCCCCTTTCCGAGATCCGCCGCGTGCATGCCTCCTCGGGTACCACCGGCAAGCGTATTGTCGTCGGCTATACGAAAAACGATCTTGAGGTCTGGGCAAACTGCACCGCCCGTATTTTGGCGGGTGCCGGTGTCGGAGAGGACGATTTTGTACAGGTTTCCTTTGGCTACGGTCTGTTTACAGGCGGCTTTGGCCTGCATTCTGCCGCCGAAAAGGTCGGCGCAACCGTTATTCCCATGTCGTCGGGCAACACCGCCCTCCAGATCCAGACCATGATCGACTTCGGTGCGACTGTTCTCTGCTGCACCCCCTCTTACGCCCTCTACCTTGGCGAGGAGATCGAGCGTATGGGTGTCAAGGATCAGCTCAAGCTGAAGGTCGGCGTATTCGGTGCAGAGCCGTGGAGCGAAAGCATGCGCATGGAGATCGAGAAGAAGCTCGGCCTCAAGGCCTATGACATCTACGGGCTTTCCGAGGTGCTGGGGCCCGGTGTTTCTTATGAGTGTGAATACCAGGCAGGCATGCACGTGTGCGAGGATCACTTTATTGCGGAGATCATTGATCCCGATACGGGCGATGTGCTTCCCTACGGCGAGAAGGGTGAGCTGGTCTTTACGACCATTACCAAGGAGGGCTTCCCCGTCATCCGTTACCGCACGCGCGATATCTGCACGCTCAATATTGAGCCCTGCAAGTGCGGCAGAACGCATCTGCGTATGAACAAGCCGCAGGGACGCAGTGACGATATGCTGATCATCCGCGGTGTCAATGTCTTCCCCTCCCAGATCGAGGAGGTTCTTCTCAGCATCAGCGGTGGCGAGATCACCCCGAACTATCAGATCGTTGTAGGCCGTGTCAACAATACCGACACCTTTGAGGTGAATGTGGAGATGAGTGAGGCGTTCTTTGCCGATGACATGAAATCGGTAGAAAGGCTGGAAAAAACCATTGCAGAGAAGCTGAAATCCGCACTTGGCATTGGAACCAAGGTGCATCTTGTCAACCCCAAGACCATCGCACGCAGTGAGGGCAAGGCCAAGCGCGTGATCGATAACAGAAAATATTAAGGAGGCTCCCTATGTATATCACACAGCTTTCTATTTTTGTGGAAAACAAGTTCGGCAGACTTTCCGAGATTTTGGATATTCTGGCAGAAAACCGAGTAGATATACGAGCCCTCTCGATGGCGGACACCTCGGAATTCGGCATTCTGCGTATGATCGTGGATGATGTGGAGAAGGCCAAGGTCGTGCTTGCGGAAAGCGGCGTTGTTGTCAAAAGCACGGAGGTCATTGCTCTCCCCATCGATGAAGCACCGGGCGGTCTTGCCCGTATGGTGGCTAAGCTCCGCGACAGCCATATCTCCATTGAATATCTGTACGCCTTCTTCGACCGCGATCTGGGCGGACCGCAGGTCGTCATGCGTGTTGACGATGTGGCGCGCGCCGAGGCCGTTCTGGCCCCCAAAAACTGACTACAAATGTAAAAAAGCACCGTTTCACGACACACGGGTGTCGTGAAACGGTGCTTTTTGTTTGTGTTCATACCTTATCCAGCACGATCACGGTGCAGAAGCGCGGATCAAGCCCCTTCACCTTCTCGTCCATGCGCGTCAGGATCTCCTCCTCGGAGAGGGGGCATTCAAACGGCACGGCAATATCAAAGATCAGATTGGAATGTGTCACGCCCCGTACAAATCGGAAGTCATGCACACAAAGCTCCTCGTGGATCTCATGGGCGAAGGCGATCACCTCTCCACGCAGACGGTCCACCTCCGGATCGCCGATCACGATGGGATCTGCATGGATCGTGGCCTGTACACCAAGCTCCTTACCGAGGCGGCGTTCAATATTGTCCATGGCATCATGGATGTCAAAAACGTCTGCGGCACCGTCCACCTCAACATGAAGCGAAGCAATCAAGTGCCCCGGCCCGTAATTGTGAACCACCAGATCGTGAATGCCGAGTGCCTCCGGATATTCTGCCACGGTACGGCGGATCGCTTCTACGGTTTCGGCAACCGGCTTTTCCCCGAGAATCGAGTTTTTGGTTTCATTGAGCACCTTACAGCCGGCAATCAGAATCATCACGGCAACCGCGATACCGAGGTACGCATCCAAATTCCAGCCAAGGAATGCATACAAAAGCGTGGAAGCCAGAACCGCCGTGCTGGCAACCGCATCTCCGATACAGTCCATGGCGGTTGCGCGCATCACGGAGGAATCGATCTTCTTCCCGATACGGCGGTTAAACAGTCCCATCCACAGCTTAACGAGCACCGACAGGAGAAGCATGACCGCCGATGGGATGAGATAGGCCCTATTCGGCAGATCGGGGGATGAGATCTTTTCAACAGAGCCGGTTAACAGCTCGACGCCCACGCTCAATATCAGAAAGGATACGATCATGGAGGCAACATATTCAATGCGTGCATGACCAAAGGGGTGATCGCGGTCTGCAGGCTTTGCCGAGAGGCGAAAGCTGACCAGCGTCACGACCGAGGAGCCTGCATCCGACAGATTGTTCACGGCATCCGCCGTCATAGCGATAGAACCGAGCAATGTGCCGAACAGAAATTTCCCTGCACATAAAAGAAGATTGCACACGATACAGACGATACTAACCATCATGCCGTACCGTCCGCGCACAGTAGCATCTCCTGTATTTTGATGATCGCGCACAAAAAGGCGCGTGAGCAGCTTTGTCATGATACTGTCCTCCCCGACGGAGATTTATTCGCTCTCCTTTTCAACATAAGTGATCGCGCCCTTTTCCTTCAGGTGTGCAATGGCGTTTTCCGTAAATTTGTCATAAAGAAATTGCTCAAGGATCCGTTCCTCGGACACCCCGTCAAACACATTTTCGCCGTATTTTTCAATAAAATCGGCACGGCGGTCTGCGATCTCCTGCTCGGTGAGCGTTAACCCCTCGGCACGCACGATGCTCCAGAAAACAAGCTGGTTGCGCACAGCGGGAAGGGCCTCCTCCTTCATATCGGCAAGATAGGTCTTGGTATCATACCTGTAATAGGAAAGCAGGGCGGCCAAATTAGGCTTTCCCTCCCCAAAATAGTAGGCGTAATAGGAGGGCGACTCCTCATAGAGCTTTTTGACCTCCTCCATGGTGCTTGAGAGCCAGCTGAGTGCATAATATTCAAGAGCAGCCTCCGGAGTTGCCTTATAGGTGGCCATCTCGACCAGCTTGTTATGGAGGGCAGCGGCCTCTGCCTGATAGATTTCCTCCTCACGCATCTCCTGCAAATCGGCAAGGATCTTTTCTCTGCAGGCCTCAACGGAGGGATAGGCCCCTTCTCCGTATGTGCCGAGAATGGCATTGAGCTGATCGACCGTGACGTTAGAAGCATCAATGATCGGCTTGGTGGTATCGGCAATATAGAACAGACGGCAGAAGAAGATGACCTCTTTTCCCGCAAGGTTGGCGTTCCCATAGTTTGTTGGGAACGTGAGATACAGACGCACGGGGTTATCATCTCCGTGCTCAGCAGGGCAAACGCCTACCAAACCGTCCTCAAAGCCGTCAATATAGCCGGCAGAGCCGATCTTCAGTGGAAGCAGAGAGGATGTCGTGCCGCCTTGGAAATTGATGCCGAGGGTGCGGATATCATGGTAATTCATGCCCGTGCAGTCCTTGTCAGCAATTTTTCCGTCGGCCACGGCCTTCTCCAAGGCCTCCATGGTGATCCCCATGTAATAGAGGTACAGCGTGTCCCCCTTCTTAACCGTGGCGGTTTCATCTGCGATGGCGGGATAATAGGTCGTGCTCTTGAGATGTTTGTTCAGCGTATCGGTAACATCGGCATCGGTCACCTCGTCAACCTTTTCGACGGAAAGCAAAAGATCGCGCCAATCCTTCCCCGTGATGTCCACAAAGGGCGAAAGGTCCTCCGTCGCATAGTCAAATTTGGGCGGCACGGCAACAGTATCGACCGTTGAAAGGTCGATCGTATCCTCTGCGGGCGGCGTACAGGCCGCAAATCCGCAAAGAAGCAGAAGCGTTGCCATAAGGAACGAAAGAGGGCGAATAATCTTTTCCATAATTTCCTCCAAGTATTCACAACTACCATCTATTGTATACGATTTTTCGCCAATTGTCAAGGAAAGCGGAATTATTCACCAAAAGTTCACAGGCCTGCCCGCGCACGCCTTCCTCTCCGGCGGCATACGCTACTAATGCGTGTGCTACTGCACACGTGAAAGGAGCGCTGCTATGGAGCCATGCGTTCTGAAGATCGGCACGGTGACACAGGCCATGCGTGCCAGACGGCTGCTGTCCTCCATGGGAATATCTGCTCGATTGATCAAAAATACGGGCGGCGTTGAGGGATGCGTTTACGGACTTGCAATCCATCCCACGCTTTTTTCCCATGCCATGCAAATACTGAACGAAAACCACATGCCTTATGAGTGGGTGAACAGGAGCAGGTGATGCCATGATCTATCTTGATAATGCGGCCACCACGTGGAAAAAGCCGCCGTCTGTCTATCGTGCGCTGACACACGCCGCGCGGCAATACGGAAACCCCGGTCGTTCCTCTCATGCGCTGTCGCTTGCCGCCTCCGAAATGATCGACGGTGTGCGTTGCTTGGCCGCCGAGCTTATCGACGCGGAGGATCCCTCCCATGTCGTTTTTACCATGAACGCCACCCAAGCACTCAATCTGGCAATCAAAACGCGCATCCGCCGCGGTGCGCATATTCTGATCAGCGACAGGGAGCACAACGCCGTCTACCGCCCCGTATGCCGTCTTTCACGCGAGAAGGTAGCGGATTTTGACGTTTTTTCCACGCGCGGCGATCTGCATACGAATATCCTCTCTCTTTTACGCGAAAACACGGAAATGCTGATCTGTAACCATGTATCTAACGTAGATGGGAGCATTGCCCCCATCCGCGAGATCGGAGAGCTTTGCCGTACACGGGGGATCTATTTTGTTCTGGATCTTTCACAATCTCTTGGGCATCTTCCCTTTTCACTCAAGGAGGTCTATGCCGATGCCGTATGTGCACCCGGTCATAAGGGACTTTTCGGTGTTCCCGGCGTGGGCTTTGTCTGGCTGCGCGACGGGCATGCTCTGCGTGAGTTTACCGAGGGGGGAAGCGGAAGTGCTTCCTTATCTCCCTCCATGCCTGCCGAGCTGCCCGAGAGAATGGAGGCCGGCACGCTTCCCACCCCCGCCATCGCGGCACTGGGTGCTGGCCTCCGCTTTTTGAAAAAGCAGACGGTGGATGCGGTGAGAGAGCACGAGGAGCTGCTGGCCGCACGGCTTTGCGATCGGCTCTGCGGTATCCGCGGCCTTCACATCTATCGCGGCGGTCGTGGCGGTCCTGTTTCGCTTTGTCCCACGGGCATCACGCCCGATGCCTTGACTGCCAGGTTGGATGCAGACGGGATCTGCGTGCGCGGCGGTCTGCATTGCGCTCCGTTGGCGCATGCCG
>JAZOOW010000159.1:0-8064 GCA_045655145.1 Eubacteriales bacterium
GGCGAGATTTTGCTTATTCCAGCTCAAAGGCACCTGTATACAGCTGATAATACTTGCCCTTCTCGGCAATCAGCTTCTCGTGGTTTCCACGCTCGATGATGCGCCCCTGCTCCAGCACCATGATCACGTCCGAATTGCGGACGGTAGACAGGCGGTGGGCAATGACAAAGACCGTACGGCCGTGCATCAGGCTATCCATGCCGCGTTGCACGATGGCCTCGGTTCTTGTATCGATCGAGGAGGTAGCCTCGTCAAGGATCATAACAGGCGGATCGGCAACCGCGGCACGCGCGATCGAGATCAGCTGACGCTGTCCTTGCGAGAGGTTGGCTCCGTTTGCCGTCAGGGCGGTGGCATAGCCCTCTGGCAGACGGGTGATAAAATCATGCGCGTTGGCGAGCTTAGCGGCGGCGATGCATTCCTCATCCGTCGCATCCAGCTTACCGTAGCGGATGTTGTCCATGACCGTTCCCGTAAAGAGGTTGGTGTCCTGAAGCACCACGCCGAGCGAGCGGCGCAGATCCTCACGTCTGATACGGGAGATGTCAATGCCGTCGTAGGTGATCTCCCCGTCGGCAATATCGTAAAAGCGGTTGATCAGGTTGGTGATGGTGGTCTTGCCTGCGCCCGTAGCACCAACAAAGGCGACCTTCTGCCCCGGCTCCGCATACAGCGTCACGTCGTGCAAAACGAGCTTGTCGGGACGGTAGCCGAAGTCCACGTTCTTCATGCGGACATCACCCGCAAGCGGCACATAGGTGACCGCGCCGTCTGCGGACGGACATTTCCATGCCCAGCGGCCTGTGCGGACAGGGCTCTCGACGAGCTCTCCGTTCTCCTCGGTCACATTGACGAGTGTTACATCCCCATCGGAAGGCTCGGGGATCTCATCCATCAGGTTAAAGACGCGCTCTGCACCTGCCATGGCCATGACCACAAAGTTGATCTGCTGGGATACCTGGCTGACGTTTTGCACAAACTGCTTGGTCATGCTGAGGAAGGCGACCACGATGGAAATGGTGGGAACGCTGATGCCAAGAAGCGTCTGGATGGACACATTCGGAACCTCGGCAATGATCAAAACAGCACCGATAAATGCAATCAGCACGTAGAAGAAGTTGCCGATATTCCCCATAATGGGCATGAGGGTGTTTGCGAAAATATTGGCCTTGGTAGCATCGGCGCACAGCTGATCGTTCAGGCGGTCAAACTCTGCGTTGCTCTCGGCCTCGTGGCAGAAGACCTTGACGACCTTCTGGCCGTTCATCATCTCCTCCACGTAGCCCTCCTCCTTGCCGAGGGACATCTGCTGGCGGACGAAATACTTGGCGGAGTTGCCGCCCACGAAGCGGGTGACAAAGAACATGACCGCCACAGCGACAAAGACGACAAGCGTCATCCACACGCTGTACCACAGCATGATGCAAAGCAAGGAAAAGAGCGTCAGCCCTGCCTGGAAGCAGGCGGGAATAGACTGGGATACCAGCTGACGGATGGTGTCGATGTCGTTGGTGTAATGCGACATGATGTCGCCGCGGTTGTGGGTATCAAAATAGCGGATGGGCAGCTGCTGCATGCCGCCAAACATCTTTTTGCGGAGCTTGTTGAGGAAGCCCTGCGTCATGATCGCACCCATGCGATTGTAGAAGAAGGATGCCAAAAGTCCGATGGCGTATACAGCCGCCATCAAAAGGATGGCTGTCAAAATGGACGGGAGAAGCGAAGCAAAAACTTCACCGCCGGGAATGCCGCTTTTGGCGAGGTCTACGCCCTCGTTGATATAGGCGGTGATCGTCTGAACAAAGATCGACGGAGCGGTTCCCGCCAGTGCCGTGACGGCAATGCAGGCGAGAATGAAGATGATCTCTTTTTTGTAATACTGAAAGAGGAGGCGGATGAGGCGAAGCGCGGTGCCCTTTGTATCCTTGGCCCGGCGACCGTCGCCTCTAAGACGGGGTGGTGGCATCGCTTATCGACCTCCTTCCGAAGCTGCCGCATCGGAATCTGCGGCACGGGTTTGGGATTCGTATACCTCACGGTAGATCGGGCTTGCCGTCAAGAGCTCCTCATGCGTACCGATCGATTCAATGCGGCCGTTCTCCATCACGAGAATACGGTCAGCATCCTGCACGGAGGAGATGCGCTGGGCAATGATGATCTTGGTCATGGCGGGAAGCTCCTCGCGGATCGCGGTGCGGATGGCCGCATCGGTGCGGGTATCCACCGCCGAGGTAGAGTCATCAAGGATCAGGATCTTCGGCTTTTTGAGAAGCGCACGCGCAATGCAAAGGCGCTGCTTCTGTCCGCCCGACACGTTGGTACCGCCCTGGGAAATGCGAGTGTCATACCCCTCGGGGAAGGTGCGAATAAAGCTGTCTGCCTCGGCGATGCGGCAGGCGCGGACGATCTCCTCGTCACTTGCCTCGGCATCGCCCCAGAGGAGGTTTTCCTTGATCGTGCCCGAGAAGAGCACATTTTTCTGCAGCACAACGGCCACGCTGTTACGGAGCACCTGCATGTCGTAGGCACGCACATCCAGGCCGCCGACCGAAACCGTTCCCTCGGTCGCATCGTAAAGACGGGAGATCAGATTGATGAGCGAGGTCTTGGAAGAGCCCGTGCCGCCGATGATACCGATGGTTTCCCCCGAACGGATAGTGAAGCTGATATCAGAGAGGGCGTTGTTGGGTGCCTCCTCGGAATAGCGGAAGCTGACACGGTCAAAGACGACAGAGCCATCCGCAACCTCCATGATCGGCTCTACAGGATTTTGGAGCGTGGGCTCCTCCTCCAGCACCTCTGCAATACGGCGCGCCGCCTCGGCCGCCATGGTGATCATAACAAAGATCATGGAGAGCATCATCATGCTCATGAGCACCTGCATGGAATAGGTGATCATGCCGGAGAGCGTACCGAGCTCCATGTCTGTTACACCGAACTCGGAAATAATAATCTTCGCGCAGAAGAAGGCAATCAAAAGAAGGGATGCATGGCTACAAAGCTGCATGACAGGGCCGTTGAGGGCTAAGATCTTCTCTGCACGGGTGAAATCATTACACACCTCATCCGAGGCGCGGTTGAATTTCTCGCGCTCGTAGTTCTCACGGACAAAGGACTTGACAACGCGCATGCCGGAAATGTTTTCCTGCACCGACTCATTGAGCTTATCGTATTTCTTGAATACACGGCGGAAGAGCGGCATGACCCCACCTGCAATGGAGAAAAGGAAAATGCCGAGGATCGGAATAATGACGGCAAAGATCCATGCAAGACTGCCGCCGAGATTGATCGACATCACAAAGGCAAAGATGAGCATGAACGGACAGCGGATGGCCGTGCGGATCAGCATCATGTAGGCCTGCTGGACGTTGAAAACGTCGGTCGTCAGACGGGTGACCAGGCTGGATGTAGAAAATTTGTCCATGTTCGCGAAGGAATATGTACTGATCTTATGATAAATGTCATGACGCAGGTTTTTAGCAAAGCCGCAGGACGCGATGGAGCAGCAGGTTCCTGCCAGAATGCCAAAGGTCAATGATAACAAAGCTGTACCAAGAAGTCCAAAGCCGTAAAGCAGCACCGTACTCATCTCACAGCCGTTTTCGATCGCATTGATCAGCTGTGCCGTAAAAAACGGAATCAGGCACTCTGCAACGACCTCAAGCGATACCGTGATCGGTGCAAGAATAGAGTGCATTTTATACTCTCTGATCGAGCCGGCAAGCGTACGAAGCATAAAAATCTCCTTTCTGTTTTTTCTTTCAAACTGCAACACAGAATATTATACCAATTCTCTGCCGTAAATGCAAGTTTTTTACCCCCCTCTTTCGTGATTTTTTTGTAAACAATTTTCTTTGGCAAGCCCCTTGACCGCCGCGGCTTTTTATGGTATCATAAAGAGGTTGTGACCATACAAAAAGGAGATCATCATGATTCAAATTACCGACCTTGCCTTTCACTTTGGAGGCCAGCTTTTATTTAAGGACGTAGACCTCAAATTTACAGAGGGAAACTGCTACGGCGTGATCGGTGCCAACGGTGCCGGGAAGTCCACCTTCCTCCGCCTGCTTTGCGGAGAGCTGGAGCCCTCACGCGGGAGCATCAGCATTCCCTCCACCGCGCGCATGTCGGTTTTGCGGCAGGATCACTTTGCCTTTGACGAATACACGGTAGAGGATACCGTCATCATGGGCAACCGCCACCTTTACGATGTGATGAAGGAGAAGGATGCGCTGTACGAAAAGGCGGATTTCACCGACGAGGACGGCATCCGTGCCTCCGAGCTTGAGGCGGAATTTGCCGAGCTCGGCGGTTGGGAGGCACAGTCCGAGGCATCCCGCCTTGTACAAGGGCTCGGTCTTCCCGAGGAGCATATGTACGCCCTGATGAAGGATCTGAAGGAGAGTGAGAAGGTCAAGGTGCTTCTTGCACAGGCTCTCTTCGGCAATCCCGATATCATTCTGCTGGACGAGCCGACGAACGGTCTTGATCTTGAGGCGACCGAGTGGCTTGAGGACTTTCTCTCGGATTATTTCGGCACGGTGCTTGTGGTATCGCACGACCGCCACTTTCTGAACAATGTTTGCACCGGTATTGTGGATATTGACTACACCGGCATTAAGATGTACGTGGGCAACTACGAGTTCTGGTACGAATCCAGCCAGCTCATCCAGCGCATGATCAAGCAGCAGAACAAACGCGCCGAGGAAAAGATCGCCGAGCTGCAGGCCTTCATTGCGCGCTTCTCTGCCAACAAATCCAAATCTCGCCAGGCCACCTCCCGCCGCAAGCTGCTCGACAAGCTGACGGTGGAAGAAATGCCTGCCTCCTCCCGCCGTTATCCGTTTATCGGCTTTGATATCGAGCGTGAGGCGGGCAAGGACATTCTGACCGTAAGCAATCTTTCTGCGAGCGCGGGAGGGCACGCCCTCTTTACCGACCTTTCCTTTATCCTTGCCAAGGGGGACAAGGTGGCCTTTGTCGGTAATGAGCTGGCGATTACGGCCCTGTTCCGCATCCTGATGGAGGAGGAAGAACCCGCAAGCGGTAGCTTTAAGTGGGGCATCAGCACGACGCAATCCTATTTCCCGCACGACAACACGCCGTATTTTGACGGGATCAACCTTTCCATTCTTGACTGGATGCGGCAATACTCCAAGGACACGACAGAAACCTATCTGCGCGGCTTCCTCGGGCGCATGCTCTTCTCGGGCGACAGCATCTTCAAGCCTGTGAACGTCCTCTCGGGTGGCGAGAAGGTGCGGTGTATGTTCTCGCGCATGATGCTCTTTGGCTCGAACGTGCTCCTTCTTGACCGCCCGACCGATCATCTTGACCTTGAATCCATCACCGCCGTCAACAACGGTCTTGCAGATTTTAAGGGGAACGTTCTCTTTACCTCGCACGACTATGAGATCGTGAACACGGTAGCCAACCGCATCATTGAGATCCGTGCGGACGGAAGCTACGTGGATTATCGCGGCACCTACGACGAATACGTGGCGCACAAGAAGGCAAAGGGCGAATCCGTCGCAACGCTTTAATTCCCTTGCCTATAAAAAACGCCCCTTTGACACAGTCAAAGGGGCGTTTTTTTGTGTTTCACAACACACGGGTGGGCACTTGTGCTCAATTTACGCACGCAAAAAGCGTGAAACGTGCTTGTAAAGAAGGTATGTAAGGAGCGAGCAGATCACGCCCTTGATGAGGTTAAAGGGCAATACAGCCAGCACCACCAGCATGGAAAGATCGGTAATGGCAGGGTGAATTGCCGTTCCCATACCGATGATCACATCAAGCGGCAGGTCGAAAAGTGCGCTATATGTAGGGATGAGGAAAAAGTAATTCAAAAATCCACCGATCACCCCCAAGGAGAGCGTTCCTGTCAGCATACCGAAAAGTGCTCTTTTTCGGTCACGCTTCCACCGATAGAGAATGGAGGCAGGCAGGACAAAGGCACATCCGGTAATAAAATTGGCAAGCTCACCCACAAAGTTGGTGGTCGTTCCCTGTATGAGGAGGTGAAGCAGATTTTTGAGCAGCTCCATCAAAACGCCTGCAAACGGCCCCATGGCGAAGCTGCCGATCAGGATCGGCACCTCCGAGAGGTCGAGCTTATAAAAGGGCGGCGCGATAAAGGCAAGCGGAAATTCAAGCCACATCAGCACGGCGGCCATTGCGGAAAGAACGCCTACCTTGGCGATATATTGGATGGAACGAGAGCGTTGATTGTTATGCATGACTTCCCTTTCCGAGGCTGTTAAAGAAGAAAAAGGCCCCCAAGTATACCTCGGGGACCTTTTGATCTCTTCTCATCCGGACTTTAACCGTCGGTGCAGGAGTTTCACCTGCTCAACGCTTGCGCGCTCGTGGACTTTACCACCGGTATGGAATTACACCAAACCCCAAAGATCATTCTTTATTCATTTTTTGCCGCTTTTACGGCAAGAGCAATGCCGAGCATACGCTCGGCATTGCCATTTCACCTTGCAGTGAGATTATTCAATTACCTCAACAACAACGCCGGAGCCAACGGTACGACCGCCCTCACGGATTGCGAAACGAAGGTTCTGCTCGCAAGCGATGGGGGTGATCAGCTCAACAGTCATCTTAACGTTATCACCGGGGCGGCACATCTCAACATCCTCGGGGAGGTTGATGATACCGGTAACGTCGGTGGTACGGAAGTAGAACTGCGGACGGTAGCCGGAGAAGAAGGGCTTCTGACGACCGCCCTCTTTCTCGGTCAGGACGTAAACCTGGCCTACGAACTTGGTGTGAGGGGTGATGGAGCCGGGCTTGCAGAGAACCTGACCACGCTCGATCTCGGTCTTCTGAACGCCACGGAGCAGAGCACCGATGTTATCGCCGGCCTCAGCGAAGTCCATGAGCTTATGGAACATCTCGATACCGGTTACAACGGTGGTCTTGGTCTCTCTGATACCAACGATCTCGATGGTCTCGTTCATCTTGATAACGCCACGCTCTACACGACCGGTAGCAACAGTACCACGGCCGGAGATAGAGAATACGTCCTCAACAGGCATCAGGAAGGGCAGCTCGGAGTTTCTTGCAGGAGTAGGAATGTAGGAGTCAACGGCATCCATCAGTTCCTTCATGCATGCATACTCGGGAGCGGAAGCATCCTTGTTGGTGGACTCAAGAGCCTCACGGGCAGAACCGCGAATGATCGGGGTGTCATCGCCCGGGAACTCGTACTCGCTGAGCAGGTCGCGAATCTCCATCTCAACGAGGTCAAGAAGCTCCTCGTCATCAACGATATCGCACTTGTTCATGAATACAACGATTGCGGGAACGCCTACCTGACGAGCAAGAAGAACGTGCTCGCGGGTCTGCTGAAGAGGGCCGTCAGTACCTGCAACAACGAGGATGGCACCATCCATCTGTGCAGCACCGGTGATCATGTTCTTAACGTAGTCTGCGTGGCCGGGGCAG
This sequence comes from Eubacteriales bacterium, assembly GCA_045655145.1. Lineage (GTDB taxonomy): Bacteria > Bacillota > Clostridia > Oscillospirales > CAG-272 > UBA1740. The sequence continues at coordinate 7,456 of JAZOOW010000159.1, forward strand.
TCAACATGTGCGTAGTGACGCTGATCGGTCTCGTACTCAACGTGACGGGTGTTGATTGTGATACCACGAGCTCTTTCCTCGGGAGCGTTATCGATCTGGCTGTAGTCCATGAAATCGATACCTGCATTACCAAGAGAGAGATACTTCGTGATAGCGGCAGTCAGAGTGGTCTTGCCGTGGTCAACGTGACCGATGGTACCAATGTTGACGTGCGGTTTGGTCTTTTCAAATTTTGCCTTTCCCATTTGGATATCCTCCTAAAATATTTTGTTTTTAATCTTTATTAAGCTGCGTACCGCGTACGCGTGGGTACAGTGTGTGAGACATCAGGATCAGTTGGCTTTCGCACGGCTCTTGATGATCTCCTCCTGAATGGACTTCGGCACCTCGGTAAAGCCGTTAGGCTCCATCGCGTAGACACCGCGGCCCTGTGTTCTCGAACGAAGTGCGGTCGCATAACCGAACATCTCACCGAGCGGCACATTTGCATTGACCTGCTGACCGCCCGAAACAGGATCCATCGACTCGATGGCACCGCGACGGGAGTTGAGGTCACCGATGACATCACCCATGTAGTCATCGGGAATGGTAACACTGACCTTCATGATC
>JAZOOW010000160.1:0-3297 GCA_045655145.1 Eubacteriales bacterium
GGTGTCTGCGGCATCGGCGGCCTTTTCCTCGGAGAGGCGTTTTGCGTTATCAATCAGCGTGCTTTGCCCTGCGGCACCGCCCATAGCGTTGGCCGCCATGCCGAAGCCCATAAAGCCGTTCACGGCACCGCCCCCATTGGCGGCGGCGTTCTTCATGGCCTGCATCTGGGCGTAGGCAAGTCCGCCTGTCATGGCGGTCGGATCTGCGTGCATCATGTTAGAGTCAAACTCCTCAATGCGCTCACGGCTCTTTTCGTCGGGCGTGACCTTGGCCAGTGCCACGGAGGCGATCTCCATGCCGCGCGCGGCATGCCATTCTGCGTCCAGCGTTTCGCTCATATATTTGGCGATCTCGCGCTGCTTGAGGGGAAGTTGGGAGAATTTGATGCCGTCCAGGGCACATCTGCCAAGGGCGGTGTCCAGCGCCGTCATGAACTCGTCGGTCGATACCGATACCAGCTCCTCACGGGTATACCGGTCGCTGACATTTCCTGCAACAGAGGAGAAGAAGATGATCGGATCGGTGATCTTAAAGGAGTATTGCCCAAAATAACGGATATAAAGCGCGGTCTTGTAATACGGATCGTCATACGCCATGGGGGTGGTGGTTCCAAACTTGTTGCCAAGGATCTCCTTGGTGTTGACATAATAGATCCGCTGCTCAGCTCCCACGTCACCGCCAAAGGTAAAGCGCGAGCCGATCTTCTTGAAGGAGTCGACGACCCCCTTAAAGAATTCACCGCCAAAGATCGACGGCTCCGAGGAGGAATCCCAACGGAACATGCCGGGCTCTGCACAAAATTCCACGATCTTGCCATTATCAATGATCAGGGCAGCCTGTCCCTCGTTGACATTGATCACAGAGCCGTTTGTAATAATATCGGTAGAGGCCTTGTTGCGGCGGAAAAATCCGCGCCCCTCGGTTCTCATGATTCCCTTGGAAACAAGCACGTCATTGGAGAGTGCATCGCAGGTAAAAAATTCCTTCCATTGATCGGCCGCTACCGAGCCGGTTGCCGATAGAATTGCACGGATAAGTCCCATGTTATGTATCTCCTTGCTCCAAAATATATAAAGAAATCCCGCCGAGCCGTGTAGAGCAAGTATTTAACCCTGCATGTGCAAGGAGGTGTCCTCTCGGTCATTTTGTGCTCCCAGCGTCCTGTCCACGGCGGCACGCGGCGGCCGAGGAAGGGAGGTCTGCATACCCATTTCACGAAGTAACGGACTCCATTAAATATCTTGTAGGTCCAAAATTGCCCTATCACGAACTAAGCAGGAAGTCAATTCTTACAAATTATTCGGCATCAAAATCTACTTCGCTGAACAACTCGTCGTCAAAGAATTCCGAAACCTTTTCAAACTCGTCATCGTCCTCGATGGTCATCAGCGTGACATCGCCGTCTGCCTCCTCTTCTGCACGCAGAATGGTGTACTCATCGCCGTCTGCCTCGTCGACAGGAGCGAGGGCGTAGTAGACCTTGCCGTCCATCTCGCAGGTGCCGAGAAGCTCGAATTCATATTCGCGCCCGTCCTCATCTGTCAGGGTATAGGTGTATACCTCGTCGTCCTGCAGCTCGGTAAGCTCGTCGTTTTTACGTTCATCGGTCATAATGCTCCTCCTTGGCGCACAGCGCCCTTCGCACAAACCTCATACGAAGATAGTATATTCTTTATGCTTCTATTTTATCAAGAATTGTGTGCGTTGTCAATAGATTTTTTCGCAAAAAGCGACACCCTCTGACGGGGGCTATAAAATTTCGGAAAGAATCGTATTGGAAACTGCCATTCCTTGCGGTGTGAGAGCTGTTCGCTCGGGCGTGTAGCAAACAAGCCCCGCGGCGTGAAAGGGGGCGAGCCGCACGCCGTATTTTTCGCGGAAGCCGTAGCCAAAGGTTGTGCGGAACACCTCCTCGTTGATCCCCTCGGTCAAGCGGAGTCCCAGCATGACGGTCTCGTATTCGCGATCGTCACGCGATAAAAGCTCTTCGCCACACCGCAGGCCGCACGGATTTTCAAGATATGCGCCAAGGTCGCTTTGGTTATAAAACCGCTCGTCACCGATGAGCGAATGCGCCGCAATGCCCACGCCGAGGTAGTCCTGCATCCGCCAGTAACGGAGATTGTGGCGGCAGGCGTAGCCGTCTTTTGCGTAGTTGCTGATCTCATAACGTGCGAAGCCGTTCTTTGCCATTTCTTCTTGTAGAACGGACATCATGGAGGCCTCCTCCTGCTCAGAGGGGAGGGGAAGCGTGTGCCGCTTTTCAAAAAACGGCGTTCCCTCCTCGATCTGGAGCGAATAAACCGAAAGATGCGTGGGACAGAGCGAGAAGGCCTCATCAAGGGAACGGGCAAAGCTCTCTCTGGTCTGGAGGGGGATGCCCAGCATCAGATCAAGGCTGATGTTTTCAAAGCCCACCTCTCGCGCTTCCTTTACCGTCCGTAAGAGGTCGGCATGTCGGTGCGCGCGCCCCAGCGCGGCAAGCTCCCTGTCGCTTGCAGATTGCATTCCGATACTCAGGCGGTTGATGCCGCAGTGGCGCATAACCGCCAGCTTTTCCATGTCGGCTGTGGCGGGGTTTGCCTCTGCCGTCCACTCGGCATCGGGGGCTATGGAAAAGGCCCTGTACACGGTATCGGCCAATCGTTCCCACGCCCTTGCAGACAAAAGCGTAGGCGTGCCGCCGCCGAAAAACACCGTGTCCACCGTATATGCCCGAAAATCGTCGGCAGAAGCGGCGATCTCCTCCATGAGAGCCTCCGCGTAGCGCGTACGCATCTCCTCATCCGTGTGAGAAAAGGAGCAAAAGTCACAGTAATGACATTTTGATAAGCAAAAGGGGATGTGCAAATACAGGCCAAGCGTTGGCATAGATACTCCTTTTCTCAAAGGCCGCCCCACTTCGCGGGGCGGCCTTTCGGTTATTCGTCGTCGAGCTTGAGGACGGCCATGAATGCTTCGGGGGTTACCTCAACCGAGCCGAGGCGGCGCATCTTCTTTTTGCCCTCCTTCTGCTTTTCAAGCAGCTTTTTCTTACGGGTAATGTCGCCGCCGTAGCACTTGGCAAGCACATCCTTGCGCATCGCCTTGACGGTTTCGCGCGCGATGATCTTGGAGCCGATGGCGGCCTGGATCGGAATTTCAAACAGCTGGCGCGGAATGTTCTCCTTGAGCTTTTCCGCAATCTTACGGGCACGTCCGTATGCCTTTTCCTCGTGAACGATGAAGGAAAGGGCATCTACCTGCTCGCCGTTGAGAAGGAAGTCCAGCTTGACAAGCTTACTGGGCACGTAATC
>JAZOOW010000161.1:0-7253 GCA_045655145.1 Eubacteriales bacterium
CGGGGTGCGGTTTTATGTAGGGTAACAGAAGCCAAACGAACCCGCCGCGGAGCCGGTATTTTCGGCTCGTTTCGGCTTGTCGTCCTTGCTTGATGAATGCAGCTTAAAATCCGGCATCCTCTCCAAAGAGGATGATCTTGATCCTGCCCGCAGAGTGCGAGAGGCGCATCACCGTCATGGTGCTGCAAATGCTGTCGGGAAATTTACAGTCGGCGCACCGCCCCGTCTTGCGGCAGGGGGTGTCAATCGGAAAGCGCTGGGCGTTGATCGGGGCGGCAAGCCCACGCACGCGCGCCACGGCAGCCTCATGCGTTTTGACCACCTTATTGATGCCCACAAGGAGGAGCACATTGCGCGGCCCGTAGATCATGGCGGCCACGCGGTTGCCGGTGCCGTCCATATTATAAAGCACGCCGTCCTCGGTCAGAGCGTTGGTCGAGCCGAGGAACCAGTCCGAGAAAAAGTGGCTCTCCACAAAGGCGCGCCGCTCCGAGGGCGGGATCTCGTCACGGTCGTAGACGATGCGGCCGCCTGCCTTCAGGGCGGTGATAAGACCTGTATCGCGAATGGTCATAGAGCCGCCAAAGGTCACCCCCGCGCCAAGCGGGATCATGTCCAGCGCGAGCGCAACGGCCTCCTCGGCCGTATCGCAGTATGTAGCCTCAAAAAACCGGGCGTTCAATGCGTGTACAACGCTCTCTCCGAGCTTCGCGTTTCTTTCCTTTATCGCAATATTTTTCATATAATATCCTTTTCTTTCTTTTTTGTTTTGCAAATTTTTCTGCTTCCTTGCATACTTTGACGGCATTTGCACAAGCCGTCCACTTTATTATAGCACACGGACGGGCATTTGTCAAATGCCGTTCTAAACCGAGGGGGGCGTGCATACAATGTGACAGAAAGACCGCAGAAACGCGAAAAAGGAGGATCCTCTGAATGAATGAAGGAATGAAAGACCTGTTCCCCGCCGCGGGTGAGGACGCGCGGCCGCTCTCCCTGCAACGGGACGCATGCGGCGAGGTGATTGTTTGCGAGGCGGCAGGCGAATACACCCTGCCCGATTATCAGCCCGAGATCCGCAAGATCCTGCACATCCGTGCCACGGTGCTCCCCGCAGGAAAATACCTCGGCGGACGGAGTGCGGAATTTTCGGGAACGGTAACACACGACGTTCTGTATGCCGACGCGGAGGGCTGTCTTGCCTCGGTTTCCCTGCCTGCCGATTACGCCTTTTCGGTCCCCTACACCGAGGGGGGAGAGGTCACGGCCGTGGCTGACAGCATGGCTGATGCCACCGTTTGCCGCCTTGGCGGCCCACGCAAGATCTCTCTGCGCACGCGCGTGCGCAGCCTTGTGCATGTATTACAGGAGGAGAGCGTCGCTCCCGACATCCGCGGCATGGCAAGCCGCGAGGATGCCGCCTCGATCGAGCGGCTGACACAGCGCACGGAGAGCGCACGGATGTCCCATGCCGCCTCCGAGGAGATCTCCCTCTCGTCCACCGTACGCCCCGAGGGACTTTCGGCAGATACACGCGCCGTTTGGTCGGGGGGCGGCATGCTGGTGAACGAATGCCGCGCACAGCAGGGTGGCGTTCTCTGCCGCGGTGAGGTGTGGGCACGCGCACTCCTTGCAGACGGCGAGGGAATCCCCTATGCCGTGCGTGAAAAGCTTCCGTTTGAGAGCTTTATTCCCATGCCCGATCTGGGCGAGCGCGTGTCGCTGACTGCCCACGGCCGCCTTCTTGAGGCAAACGTATCCCTCTCCGAGGGAAGCGACGAGGAGCCCCCCGCCCTCACCTTTGACGTGGTGGGCGAGGTGGAGGTTCTGGCCACCGAGAGCGTTCCCTGCGAGCCGGTTCTTGACCTTTACTCCACCGCCTATGATATGAGCCGCAGCTATCGGGAGCTGTCGGTGGAGCATCCGCTTGGTGCGACCATGGGCAACTACACCGTCAGTGCCTCCCGTCCGCGGAGCGAATGTGAGGCAGATGGTGCAGTTACCGTCATCGATGCCGACGGCCGCCCCGAGATCCACGGCGTGAGTGTGGAAAACGGCCGCGCGACCGTGACGGGCAGGATCGCGGCACAGGTGATCTTTGCTTCTCTGTCCGAGGGGGCACGCCCCACGCTCCTCTCGGCCGAGGTGCCGATCCCCTTCCGCATAGAAACCGATCTGCGCCCCGAGGACGGCAAGGCACATTTCTTCTGCCATGGCGAGCTGATCGGGGTACGCGCACGGCTTGACGAGCATGCCATCTCGGTGGATGCCGAGCTGGCACTGTCGCTCCGCGCATCCAAGGAGCACCGCATGCGGATCCTCTCCGCCGCAGAGCCCGACCGCAGTATCCCTGTGGAGCATCGCGGTAACCGTATCTTTGTTGCCTATCCCAAGGAGGATGACACGCTCTTCTCGGTAGCGGCGCACTACCACAAGAGTCGCGCCGCCGTCGCCGCGCAAAATGCACTCGGTGAGGAGGCACTCGCAAAATCCGGCCTCTCCCAGTCGCTTGACGGGATCCACCATCTCCTCATTGAGGATTAAAAAAGAAAAGGCTGCACAAAGCAACCTTCTCATAAGGTTGTTAGTAAATTACGGGACCGGCGTCCCCGACGGTCCGTAAGGGCACAATTGCAACGAAGAAGGCAAAAATTAACCCCGACAGATTTTCAAGGATCTGTCGGGGTGTTTACTTTATATGATTGTGAAATTAGCTATTAATAAATTTAGCACACCACTAAACATTTAGATATTGGGGCTCAATCAATATGTCAAATAACTTTCCATATGTCACAATTCTGTTTTTTGCAATATCATTTAGCATATCAAATGTTTTTTTGATCTTTTTGTTGCCCAAGAGCAAATACTCTTGTTCTATATTTATTATCTGTTGCCGATTGTGTGCATTTATGTAGATTTGAGGAACCCAATAATTAGGATCTAACTGTTTGTAGTCTAATACTATTTCTCCAAATCTGTTTTTATAACATTCTCGTTTGCCGGTTTCGGAGTCATAAGCATATTCAAATCCATAAGATGTTAAAAATTCTAATGAACACTTGAAATTTTTATATTTCATCTTTTTCATATTGCTCCTTGAACGGATGATTTTTATCGCGGGTTTCGCCTTTGTATTACAAATGCCTCGGGCAAAGCCCATACCCCTAAGGTTGTACGTACCCAAAGGCTCCCTTGTGTAAAGGGAGCTGTCGCGTTAGCGACTGAGGGATTGCTTCCTGATGTTTTGGGGGGTTTTTACAATCCCTCCGTCAGCCTTCGGCTGCCACCTCCCTTTACACAAGGGAGGCTTTTCGTCACCTCCATTATAACACAAATCGGCAGAGGAAACAATCCCCCTGCCGAAATTCGTTTATAGGGGCGTTCATCGAACGCCCGCGGGCGACCAGCGGTCGCCCCACGGTAAACATCCTTATGAGAAGGAGCGTAACGTGAAGCCTTTTCTTTTATCCCTCGTAGGCGTTGTCTTCGCCGCCGAGCAGCGTTTCACGGCTCTCCTCGGAGAGATACTCCATCGGATCGACCGCCTCCCCCTTGACGCTCATCTCAAAATGCAGGTGCGGCTCCTCTGCCAGCTCACGGAGTGCGCTCTCCCCTACCGTGGCAATGGCATCCCCCGACGAAACACGGGAACCCACTTTTATGCCGTCCGCCAGCACCTCGCCGAGGTTTTTGTAGATCGTCACGATCTCATCCTCATGCTCGATCGCGATGCATTTGCCCATCATGGCATCATCCCAGATCTCCTTGACGGTGCCGTCTGCCGCCGCGCGCACCGTATCCCCGAGCGAGGCGGCAATGTCCAGCGCAGGATGCGTGCGCCAGTCGGCCATCGTTTCGGAGTAGGAAAGCTCCTCATCCTCAAAGCTCTTGCTTACCGTGCCGATCACGGGGGCTGTGAAGGTCAAGCCGCCGTCGGTCGGCAGCTCGGTCTCCTGATCGTTCGGATTTTCCTGCAGGGGCGGCTGTGTGCTCGTGCCGGACGGTGTTGTGCCCGGCTGCTCAGTGGGGGCAGTCGTGCGGTTTGCCGCCGCAACGATCCCGATGATGAGGGCCACGACGCAAAGTGCCGCCACTACCGACGTATACAAAATGCGGTTGGCCTTAGGAGATAGCTTCTTGTTTTCCATCTGACTTGTGTTCCTTTCAAGAAAATTACATCGCTAGTGTGGACAAAGCAAAAAAGTTTTATACATTTTTTTCTTTTCTGCTTATTATTTTGTTATCCTGATACAGGCATCGCACGCTTTTGATCTGTAAAACAAGCAAGGGATCACCGCGAGGCGGTGATCCCTTGCTTGTTTGATATCAGAAAAACGACTCTATGCGCGGTGCGACAAGCGCACGCGCCCCGCACGCAAAGAACGCGGCCACCCCGTCATCTGCATCACGGAGCACGGCGTGTACGGCAGCGTGCGGCATAGAAAAGCGAAGCATGCGGCCATCGGCCGTGCAGGCAAAGCCACCGACACGCGCCATCTCGGAGAGCAGGCAAAGAGGTGCCCTGTCCGCCACAGCATCAGGCAAGGAAACACACAGCACGTCCTCGGCCTCCCCCCTTTCAAAGGAAAGGGCGACCTCCCCAAAGCATCCAAGCGACCCGACGGCAAGGCCAAGTGCCAAAAGCAGGCTCCCCTGCCGTACGCAGACGGGCAAATGGCCCCCTTCACCGGATGAAGAAAAGTGAATATGGCGGATGCCCTCTGCCTCCAGCTGCTCCCGCAGCGCGGCAAGAACGTGTGGAAGCAAAACGCGGTCATAGGGGTGTTTCTCCTCCTCACGCAGGCTGTGCAGCAGCAGATAAAAGCGATTTTCTGCTTCTGCAAGCGCGGATTCCTCCGCGGGCGCAAGAGAGGCCGGCACACCGTCCGTGGTTCTCCCCGCGGCATGGCAGGCGGTTAAAGGATAGAGAGAAAGCACAAGCCGCCGACCGCCTACCGAAAACGGGCAGGCCCGCACGGCTACCGTGACAGGCACAGTCCCGTCCTGCGTGCAAGGAGCAGATACCCGCCCCGCAAGATAGGCACGGTACACAGGATCGCTATAGAGGAGCCGCACTCCCTCACGGATCGCATAGGCAATACAGGGCCGTGCCGTGAAAGCAGAATCAGCGCAAAGGATCACGCAAAATCCTCCGCCGTTAGGGCCGCATATACCTCGTTGGTGACAAGTGCTGCGGCAAGGCGTTCACTCTCAAGATACACAAGATGCTCCATATAAGCCGGAAGAAGCTCCTCCGTATTGGCCTGCACGTAATCCATATCCTTCCCCGCTACGCGGAGAATGAGGAAATTATCGTAAGAAAACAGCGGTGCGCTGACATCCCCCTTTTGCGGAGCTGCGTCGCTCCCCGTCAGGTCCTTCCATTGCGAGATGAGCATGTACCGATGCTCCTCGGCACCTGTGGCGCGCGTGTTGGCGATATACATAAAGCCGCTGTCCGTGCCGTCTGCCGCGATCGCCGCCGACAGCTCCTCAGCGCGCCCCTCCGCCCACTTACGGATGCTGTTATCAAATTCCACGACCAGTGCCATGACGCGGATAACGTCCTCACTCTGACAGTACGCGAGGATCTCCTCATCCGATACGAGAGCCACACCGTCCTCAGCATCAAGAAGGCGGTTGCGCGCAATATGCGACAAGAGGAGAAGGCGGCATACGCTGTCGGTCATGTAGGCCTTCCTCAGCGAGCTGATATAATCTGCACGCGCGGGAAACTCGTCGATCATCTCCCGCACAAGCTCGTCGTGCGCCGCGGTGATCTCCTCCCCGTAGGGATCCAGCCCGTGTGCCTTGGTTACGTTCAGGATCGCATAAAGCTCACAGATCTCGCGAAGCGAGGCGGAAAGCTTCTCCTCATGAGTAGCATCGGTCGGGGTGTTATGGTAAAAGAAATACAAAAGCTCAAAGGCGACCTCCTGCCCATCCAGCGTGAGCACGGTGCGCGCCTCCTTTTCATTTGACATTTCCAGACGGTATTTGGAGCATGCCGCAAGCGGCAGCAGCATCAAAATAGCCAAAAGAGCGGCTAAGCTGCGGAAAAAGGCTGTTTTTTTCATATTCTTTCCTCTTTGCATGACAGGATACGGCTATTATAACAAAATAATATGACTTTTTTATGAATGATCGCTTTTTTTGAAAAATTCTCTGTTTTCTCTTCAAAAATCCGACGACATATTGTATAATAGAGAAAAAGGGCACTCGCCCAACAACGGAGGTGCGTTATGGACACGTACACGATCCCGCTATCCGCAATCATCAAGGAATACGGACTGGAGGTCATTCATCTGCCACGGGAGGCAGAGAGCATTTTTGTGTCTACCCGTGAGGTCAACCGCCCGGGGCTTCCGCTTGCCGGCTTTTTTGACCATTTTGAAAAGGCCCGCATCGAGGTGATCGGCAAGGTGGAGCACCTCTATCTGAAGCAGCTCTCCAAAGAGGCGCGGCAGACCTCTGTTGAACGCTTCTTTGCACAAAAGCCCGTGGCTGTCGTTATTTCCACCGCGCTTCCCGTTTTTGAGGAGATGGAACGCCTGGCGGGGACCTATGACATTCCGCTTTTGCGTACCGCACAAAAGACCAGCGACTTTATGGCCGCCCTGATCTCCTATCTGAACGTGGCACTGGCTCCGCGCATCACGCGGCACGGCGTCTTGGTGGATATTTACGGTGAGGGCATCCTCCTCCTCGGTGACAGCGGCATCGGAAAAAGCGAGACCGCGATCGAGCTTCTCAAGCGCGGCCACCGCCTGATTGCCGACGACGCGGTGGAGATCAAGCGCGTTTCCTCCAAAACGCTGGTCGGCTCTGCCCCCGAGATCATCCGTCACTACGTAGAGCTGCGCGGCATCGGCATTGTAGACGTTTGCCGCCTGTTTGGCATGGGCTCGGTCGAAAACACCGCCAAGATCCAGCTGGTGGTCAATCTGGAGCACTGGGAGCAGGGCAAGATGTATGACCGCCTCGGTCTTGAAAACGAAACGACGGACATCCTCGGTGTGAAGATCCCTTCCATTACAATCCCCGTATCCCCCGGCCGTAATATGGCCGTCGTTTTGGAGATCGCGGCGATGAACCACCGCCAAAAGGCAATGGGCTACAACACAGCCGAGGAATTCAATAAGCGCCTGATGCAGCAGATGGGGCTTGCAGAGGAGCCTCTTTCCTGAAAAAATGCACCCGTGTGTCGTTTTCACGACACACGGGGGTGGCTTTTCATAAAAAAACAGCGACTG
>JAZOOW010000162.1:0-10571 GCA_045655145.1 Eubacteriales bacterium
CATAATATGAAAATTGTTTTGGCTTCCAGAAATCGGAAAAAGATTGCCGAGATGCATACGCTTTTGCGGGAGCTTGGCGGCATCTTTGCCGATGTGGAAATTCTTTCTCTTGATGATATCGGATATAGCGGTGAGATCGAAGAGAATGGGACCACATTTGCAGAAAACGCACTTACCAAGGCCTCTGTTCCGGCAGAATACGGATTTATCGGCATTGCCGATGATTCGGGGCTCGCGGTGGATGCGCTCGGAGGTGCTCCCGGTGTGTATTCGGCGCGTTACGCAGGTGAACCCTGTAACGACGAAAATAACAACCAAAAGCTCCTCCGCGAGCTTGAAAATACGCCGGACCAAGAGCGCACGGGGCGTTACGTATGCGCCATTGCATGTGTGTTTCCGGACGGCCGCAGCTTTACCGTAGAGGGGTACTGCAAGGGACGCCTTTTGCGTGAATATCGCGGCGAAGGCGGCTTTGGATATGATCCGCTTTTTCTGTATCCCGAATTTAACAAGACCTTTGCGGAGATTCCGCTTTCTCAAAAAAACAAGGTCAGCCACCGTGCACGTGCGATTGCCGCTTTTGCCAAACGGTTTGAGGAATATGTCCTTCCGTCCGTGACGCTGACAAGTAAGGGACGTGCTTATCTTCGCTCACTTTCTCACAGCATGCAGCCCATCTTCCAGATCGGAAAGGGTGGTATCACCCAGGAAATATGCCGTGTGATCGGCAATGCGCTGGAGGCACGTGAGCTGATCAAGGTAAACACGCTTGAAACGGCACCCTTTTCTCCCCGCGAAACGGCGGAGGCGATTGCCTTTGCCACAGGAGCAGCAGTCGTTTCCGTGACAGGAAGACGCTTTGTGCTTTACCGCCCGTCGGAGGAGCACAAAGAGATCGTATTGCCATGAAGGGTGAATGCATTGGTATCTACGGTGGCAGCTTCTCTCCGCCGCATATCGGACACTACCGCGCGCTGGATGCCTTTATCAAGGTAGAGCGTCCTACCCGAACGCTGGTGATTCCTACGCTGATACCGCCGCATAAGCAGCTGGGCGGCGATGCAACGCCTGAGCAAAGATTGCATATGTGCCGTCTTGCCTTTGCCGATCTTCCTGTGACGGTGGATGACAGAGAGATACGCCGCGGTGGAAAAAGCTATACGGTTCTGACCTTGGAGGAATTAAAGACGGCGGATAACCGCTTGTTTTTCTTGTGCGGAACCGATATGCTGATGACGCTGGACAGCTGGCATCAGCCTGAACGCATTTTTGAACTGGCAGAGATCGTTTATGTCTGCCGTGAGGGCGGGGGGGCACAGGCAGAGGCAAGGCGCGCCCTGCGTCGGAAGGCCGAGGAATACAGACAGCGTTTTTCGGCGGTGGTGCGGGAGCTTTTCGCTGATGTTGTGGAGATATCCTCCACCGATTTGCGGAAAGCACTTGGCAAGGAGAGAAACGCCTCCGCCTATTTACATCCTGATGTGGAGGAATATATCAAGGCATGTCACCTCTATCATACATAACCGAGGATATGCTCACGAACCTGCGTGAGAAGATCCGCATGTATATGGGAGATCGTCGTTATTTGCACACGCTTGCAGTTGAAGAAGAGGTTGCGCGGCTTGCGGAACTGTATCTGCCGAATAATATCGTTGAAATTCGAGCGGCAGCTCTTTTGCATGATATTACAAAGGAATGGACATTCCCCGAACAAATTGCGTTTTGCAAGGCCCACGGCATCCCGCTCTCCCGTGAAGAAAGGATGTCGCCGAAGGTGCTTCACGCGGTGACGGCACCGATCTTCATTGAAAAAGAATTTCCGTGCTTTGCGCGTCCGCAGATCCTGTCCGCGATCCGCACCCACACCGTAGGCGGATGCCGCATGCCGCTTTTCTCAAAGCTTTTGTATTTGGCGGATTATATTGAAAAAACAAGAACATTTCCGGATTGTATTGCCTTACGGAAAATGTTTTGGAATAGCGATATGCCACACACAAAAAACGGGCGCGTGCATCATCTTGACCGCGTGATTCGTGCGTCATACGATATGACGCTTCGTGCACTTCTTGCGGAGGGGGCACCGATATCCGCGACGACTGTTCGCGCAAGAAACGAGCTTCTTTCTAAAAATTTGCAATTATAAATCCGATCAACGCGTCAAAACTAACCTTGTTCAGAGGAGGCGCGTATGAGAAGAAAAATACTGTTCTTTGGGAGCTTGGCCTTGGCCTTGCTGATTCTGCTCCCGTATGCCGTTCTCTCCGTTCCGGGAGATGGCAGCGATCTTGAAAACAGAAAAACGGCAAGACCGGTGACGATCCTTCTTTTGGGGAAGGACAACTCGGCAAGCAATACAGATGTCATCTTGGTTATGCGGTATACACCGTCAGAAAAAACACTGGCTATGATGCAGATCCCCCGTGACACGTATCTTGAAAACGAATTTCAGCTTCCCAAAATCAATCATATATATCCGGCCTGCCTCGCAAGAGGCGATCATGAACGGGAGGCTCTCCTGTATACGGCTTCTGTAATTGGTGAAGCCTTTGAGCTGGATTTTGATATGGCACTGTCGGTAGAGCTTTCCGCCCTCGCAGAGCTTGTAGACCGTATCGGTGGTGTTCCCATTCATGTGCCGATGGACATGACTTACAGTGATCCCGCGCAAGGACTTTCCATTTCAATACCCGAAGGAGAAACGGTTCTCGACGGGAAGATGGCGGAGCAATTTTTGCGTTTCCGAAGTGCTTATCTCGAGGGGGATCTTGGTCGTGTAGACGCACAAAAATTGTTTCTTCTGTCCTTCATGAAGACGGCTTACTTGCGTATGGACGCTAAAACAGCACTGGGCATTCTCCTATCTCCTCCAAGCGGCATTCTTTATTCTGGAAATATTTATTCTGTTTTGCCTACAGTTATGGCCGCTCTTTCTCAAAGAGAGGCATGTCGCACGCTGATTTTTTCCGCCCCGGGGGAAGCTGTACAGGCAGAGGCAGGTCATGGTACGTGGTATTATGTACTGCGCCGCGATGCGCTTATTGAAGGGCTTGACACCTATTTTCCTGCCGATCAAAAGAGAACCAATCTTGATCGGGACGGACGTTTCTTTTTTGAGGAATCTCACATTGCTGATATTTATTTCTCGGCAGACCGCAATATTCGCGTATACGGCACCGATGAAATATCCAATATTATTATTCAAAAGAAGTAAGAAAGGATGACATCATGGAAACAGAAGCAAACGCTAAGGTCTTACGGGAGGAGGACTCTCTTGCTGTAGCAGAGGAGGCCGCCTTCGCGTTATATCGCAAAAAAGGCCTGGACATTAAGCTATTTCATGTAGAAGAAAATACGGTCATTGCCGATTATTACGTGATATGCACGGGACGATCCTCAACACAGCTTCATGCGTTGGCAGATGAAGCGGTGTACCGTTTGGGGCTTGTCGGCTTACATGCGCATCACATTGAAGGACGCGATGGCGGCGAGTGGCTGCTGGTTGATTTTGGAACGGTCTTGATTCATATTTTTTCGCGCGATGCGCGCGACTATTACCATCTTGAACGCTTGCTTCCTCCGACGAGTGAGGTGGATCTGCAGGCAAAGATGGAGGAATGGCAAAACAAACTTGGAACAGGAGAGGAACAATGAAATACGATTTTCGGACTATTGAGAAAAAATGGCAGCAAAAATGGACGGAGGCGCGTGCTTTTGAAGCAAGCGATACCGCAGACAAGCCGAAATTTTACGGACTTGTTGAGTTTCCGTATCCCAGCGGAGCCGGTATGCACGTGGGACACATCAAGGCATATTCCGGCCTTGAGGTCATCAGCCGCAAGCGCCGCATGCAGGGATATAATGTTTTGTTCCCGATCGGCTTTGATGCATACGGTCTTCCCACAGAGAACTATGCCATCAAAACGGGTATCCATCCTCGTGAGGTGACCGACCGTAATATTGATAAGTTTACCGCACAGCTGAAGCGTGTAGGCTTCTCCTTTGATTGGTCCCGTGTGATCGATACCACCGAAGAGGGGTACTACAAATGGACACAGTACATCTTTCTCAAGCTGTTTGAGAACGGGCTTGCCTTCCGTGATACGGCTCTTGTAAATTACTGCCCCAAATGCAAGGTGGTTCTGTCCAATGAGGATTCTCAAGGCGGCCGTTGCGATGTTTGCGACAGCGAGGTCGTTCAAAAGTCCAAGGATGTTTGGTATTTGCGTATTACCGAGTACGCCGACAAGCTTCTTTCCGGTCTTGACGGTGTAGATTATTTGCCGAATGTACGGCTTCAGCAGGAAAACTGGATCGGCAAATCTACGGGTGCTTTCGTAAACTTCCGTGTTGCGGGAGAGGAGGATACGCTCCGCATTTATACGACGCGCCCCGACACACTCTTTGGCGTTACATTCATGGTCATTGCACCCGAGCATCCGTTGGTAGAAAAGCTGGAGAGCCGCATCAAGAATATGGATGCCGTGCGCGCCTACCGCGAGGAGTGCACCAAGAAGACCGAATTTGAGCGTACACAGCTTGTAAAAGACAAAACGGGCGTTTGCCTTGACGGTCTTACGGCGATCAACCCGGTGTCCGGCAAGGAGATTCCGATCTATATCGCGGATTATGTCATGATGGGCTACGGAACCGGTGCAATTATGGCCGTTCCTGCTCATGATGAGCGCGACTATGCCTTTGCCAAGAAATTTGGTATTGACATTATTCCCGTTATTGAGGGCGGCAACATTGCCGAGGCGGCATATACCGGTGACGGAAAGATGATCAACTCGGATTTCCTCAACGGCATTGACAACAAAAAGGATGCCATTGCGGCCATGCTGGCGAGCCTGCAGGAAAAGGGAATTGGTGAGGCAGGCGTTCAGTATAAAATGAAGGACTGGGCCTTTAACCGTCAGCGCTACTGGGGCGAGCCGATTCCGATCGTGCATTGTCCCGCCTGCGGCATGGTTCCCGTGCCGTATGACGAGTTGCCCCTCCGCCTTCCTGAGGTGAAGGAATTCGCGCCGGGTGAGGGGGGTGAAAGTCCGCTTGCCAAGATTGAGAGCTTTGTCAATTGCACCTGTCCGAAATGCGGCAAGCCTGCCCGCCGTGAAACAGATACCATGCCCCAGTGGGCCGGCTCCTCTTGGTATTATCTCCGTTATATCGATCCCAATAACGACAAAGTGATTGCTGACGCGGATAAGCTGAAGTACTGGCTCCCCGTAGACTGGTACAATGGCGGTATGGAGCATGTTACGCGTCATATGATCTACTCTCGCTTCTGGCACAAGTTCCTCTATGACATTGGCGAGGTTCCCACCGCCGAGCCGTATGCAAAGCGTACCGCGCAGGGTTTGATCCTCGGTCCTGATGGCAACAAGATGAGCAAATCTCGCGGAAATGTTATCGATCCTAACGAGGTGGTCGATCTCTACGGTGCTGATGTTTTGCGCACATACATTCTCTTCATGGGGGATTACGCAAGTGCCGCTCCGTGGTCGGATACGGGCGTTAAGGGCTGCAAGCGCTTCCTTGACCGCTTTGCAGATGTATATGACATGATCAGCGAGCAGTCGTCCTCTTCAACGCTTGTCAGCGCAATTCACAAGACCATCCGCAAGGTGGATGGCGATATTGAGGATATGAAGTTTAATACGGCCATTGCGGCGATGATGGGTCTTTTGAATATCATTGGCGAAGAGAAGAGCATCACCAAGGACGAATACCGCATGCTGATCCGTTTGATCTGTCCCTTCGCTCCGCACATGGCAGAGGAGCTTTGGGAGATGACAGGCGGCGACGGACTTTGCTCCTTGAGCGAGTGGCCGCAGTATGATCCTGCCAAGACCGTAGATGCTACTGTTGAAATGGCGATCCAGGTAAACGGCAAGCTTAAGGGAACGATCGTCTTACCGCGTGATGTAAGTCGTGACGATGCCTTGGCTGCCGTGAAAGCGGATGACCGCATCATACCTCTGCTTGACGGCAAAACGGTAGTCAAGGAGATCGTGGTGCCCGGTAAAATCATTAACATTGTAGTTCGCTGATCACATGTTACAAAAAATAAAATAAAATACGAAAAACATCTTGACAAACAAAGATGTATGCGATATAATATAAGGGATATGTTAGAGACTTTGTTCTCTTTGCATACGCGAAGGGAGGGATATACATGGCAGAAGTAAGAGTAAAAGAAAATGAAACACTCGACAGCGCACTCCGTCGCTTTAAGCGTCAGTATGTGAAGTCCGGCGTTCCGACCGAGCTCCGCAAGAGAGAGTGCTACGAGAAGCCGAGCGTAAGACGCAAGAAGAAGTCTGAAGCGGCTAGAAAGCGCAAGTATAAGTAAAATTTGAAAAGGCAGACATCAAGTCTGCCTTTTCTTTTTTCTTTTCCTCGCATTTCCTGTGCGTTCCTATAAAAAGAAGGGTACACTAAAAGCGAAATACAAATTGGAGAAACAGAGCAGATGATAAAAATACAGAAACAAAAAATTCGGATAGGAAGCTTCTTGCTTGCGATGCTGCTTCTTCTGCAGGGGTGGTTCGCAACAGGGATATCCGCGAAGGAGAAGGAGCGAAGCTGGTACATTACCAGAAATGGAGAGCATAAGCAGCCCACAGTCTGTCTGAGTGATGCAGAGCTTGCGCGTTACGATGCCTATTATGTTGATCGAACACACGGGGAAAGCTGCGAGGAGAAGGTTCTGTATTTAACCTTTGATGCAGGATATGAGAATGGAAATATTTCAAAAATTCTGGATGTTCTGCGAGATGAAAATGCACCTGCCGCATTTTTTATACTGAAACATCTGATTGTGCATGATGCGGCACTCGTTGAACGAATGGCGCGGGAGGGGCATCTTGTGTGCAATCACACCATGCAGCATAGGGATATGACCCAGCTGGATGACGCTGCGTATGCCAAGGAGATCAATGATCTTGCTAACCTGTATCAAGAAAGCTTTGATGTGGAAATGGCACGATATTACCGTCCGCCCGAAGGAAAATATACAGTCAACGACCTTGCGCGTACACAAAGGCTGGGATACAAAACGGTGTTTTGGAGCTTTGCGTATGCAGATTGGGATAATGAGCATCAGCCGGACCCCGAGGAGGCAAAGAAAAAGATCAGGGAGAATATGCACAACGGAGCAGTCCTTCTTCTTCATCCAACCTCGGCTACCAATGCAGAGATCCTACCCGAGTTGATCCGCGAGTGGAAGGCTGAGGGGTATCGGTTTGGAACACTGGATGAGCTGACGGAGAAATGAGATGGTGAAAAAGATCGGGTTGCTTCTGTGTACACTGTTATTCGCGGTCGGTGCAGCGGAGAAAAATATGGCCGTCCCCTCTATTCCCACCGGCGTTTACTACCGTGCCTCTACGACAGATAAAAAGATCGCCATCACCTTTGATGACGGACCGCATCCTGTTTATACGGACCGCATTCTTGCTGTTTTGAAGGAGGAAGGGATTACGGCCACCTTTTTTACGATCGGATGCAATGTAGAAATGTATCCCACCGTTGTGGCACGCATAGACGAGGCGGGACATGAGATTGGGAACCATACCTATTCACATCCGCAGATTAAGAGGATTACCAATGATTTTTTAGCGGATGAGATAGAAAGGACAGATCGCTTGCTGTGCACGCTTGGCGTTCCAAGACCTACACTGTTTCGGCCGCCGCAAGGGATCTGCCCCGGTGATTTTATGAAGGTTCTCAAAAACACTGAAAAAATAGCCATTCTCTGGAATGTAGATACACGTGATTGGGCACATACACCGAGTGATGAAATTGTAGAATCGGTGCTGTCCTCGATCAGCGGTGGGGATATTATTCTTTTTCATGATTCTGTTGGGGGAGAAAGCACTACGATTCCTGCTATAAAAAAACTGATACCCCTTCTTAAGGAACGGGGGTATCAGTTTGTTACGGTTTCCGAGCTGTTGACGCCTACGGCTTAAAGAGCGGGATCGGCATCTGCGAGGGGCTCGTCGGTCGGATCGCCGTCGGGCTCCTTGTTTTCGTTATCCGAGATATCCTCGTTGTAAGGGTCGATCATGATCTCCTTCATCTTATAGTAAGCGGCATAGGTAGACATAAAGGCTCCGTTTGAAAAAAGAAGCAGGAAGGGGAATAGGATGGCTGTAGCGGAGAAGATTCCGTAAAAGCCAAAGCCCAAGAAGACATTGATGAGCAGGAGGAGGAGAATGCCCAATGTGGCCATGATATTGCGCTTAAAGCCGATTAAAGAAAAGATCAGGGAATTTTTCAAGATCTTTTTAATGGAGAGATCAAAGGTCACCATCTGCAGATAGATATAGAAGCGCATCCAGAAATAAAGGAATGCAATGACGATAATGGCCCCTAAAAGAAAGGGTGTGACACCCCCCTCGGCAGAGGAGAGATACAGAATGTCATAGGGGATCAGGGCCAAAAGTATCGCATCCAAGATACCAAAGGGGAGCGCCTGCTTCCAGTTGCGGCGTATTGCATACAGAAAATCCGACCAAATGAATACGGGATCTCCTTTTGCCATGTTGCGCAAAACATATGTCGTACCTACGTTGACGATGCCAAAGGTGAAAATCACCAGTACGGAAAGACCGAACAAAAGGTAGGTCCCCCATGTCATGGCGGCCCCCTCTGTATAAATTCCTTCAATGCCGATGGAAACAAGCGTGGACACGGGTATTTCTGCTTGTCCGATAAAAAGACCGTGAAGGAGGGGAAAGGCTGCTGATGCGGGTGTGGTATAAACAACCTTAGTTAGGTTTGACATGGCAAGAAGAGCGAAGAGGAGCGGAAAGTTTCCCAGCACCATCAAGAGGTTGACGCTGATCAGACGTGTAAAATAGGTCTTATAGCGTATGAAAAAGCCCTTGAGATCGGTTTTTGTGTAAACATCCCCCTTTTCAACACCGCGCCCCTCGCGTTGGGTGTCAAAAAGCTTGAATTTTGATTTTTTTGTATTCTTTTGCAATGTATATATTCTCCTTTATCGAATGAGAAATGACAGAAGAAATGACAGGATAAAAACGGCGGCGGCAGAACGGATGCCGTAAAAAAGATGAAGAAGGCACTCCTTGAGCAGCAGGCCGATCGAATCACGGGATAGACCGGCACCAAGCATGCGTGAAAGCGTGGTGGCTCGCATCATGTAAAGCAGGAGCAGGGCAGAAGAGATTGCCTTTGTTACAAGAAAAGCATAAAAGGCTACGGGCGATAAAGGAGGCCCCGAAAAAAGGTGCAGGCGCGCGAGTGCCATTCCCAGTGATACTGCGTAGAGGGAGGATGCTGTGTAAGAGAGTGTCCTTCCAAAAAAGGAGAAGGTTACGGCAAAAACCGTACACAGAAAAAGAAGCTCACGGCGGCAGAGGAGCAGGGCACAGGAAAGGAGCGCGGCGATATCATCACGCGGGAGAGACAGCGCGGTAAGAAAGCTGTCGCTGAGAGCAAAGGATTTTGGTTGCAGAACGGGTGCTAGGGGAGGATAAATAAAATATCCGCATACAAAAAACGAAACAAAAAGCAAAGCAGATGGGACAATTTGAAAAAACATGCCAAAACGGGTGGCAGATAGCCGTTGCTTTTTTGCAAGATGCATGTGTGTGAAGCCTTGTGTCATGACGTCACCTCCGTATACAGATCGTATGCGGAGGATATAAAAATCATGATATGATATTGTACCATATTGGCATGAAAAATGCAATAAGAATTTATGAATTCTTTTAGATAAGAAAATATAGGAATATACGCTATTGTAAGGGAAGATTTCGGACAATCATAAACAAGATGCCGCCAACATACAATGTGTTACAACCTTCAAAATAAAGGAGTAATACGATGAAACGTTTGGTGGCACTTTTTCTCTTTTTTGTATTGATCTTTTCCTCTTTTGCCATGGTGATCCCGATCTCCGCGGAGGAGGTAGACTCCGAAGCAAAAAATCCGTTTGAGGTCAATGCCTGCTCGGCCATATTGATGGAATATGAAACGGGTGCGATCCTCTTTGAGCAGAATGCGGATGAGCAGCTTCCTCCTGCCTCTATAACCAAGATCATGACACTTCTTCTGGTCATGGAAGCCTTGGAGGAAGGGCGTATCACCACAGATGAGTCTGTCACCACCAGTGCGCGAGCGGCGGCAATGGGCGGCTCCCAGATCTTTCTCAAGGAAGGGGAGCAGATGACGGTGCGGGATATGCTGAAATCGGTAGTGATCGCCAGTGCAAACGACGCCGCCGCAGCACTTGCTGAGCATCTCTGTGGCTCCCTTGAAGCCTTCGTTGAGAAAATGAATGAGAAGGCTGCAGCACTTGGAATGCAGAACACACATTTTGAAAACACAAACGGCCTTGACGATACAACGGTGTCGCACTATACCAGTGCGCGTGATGTTGCGATCATGTCGCGTGCGCTTGTCGCATACCCTTTGATCCTTGAATTCAGCGGAACATGGATGGATAGCGTGCGTGATGGGGCATTTGGGCTGACCAACACCAACCGTCTTGTGCGCTTTTACCCCGGTGCTACGGGGCTAAAAACAGGCTCTACCTCCAA